>SVPL01000011.1 GCA_015065925.1 Oscillospiraceae bacterium | reverse complement strand
CAATCGCGTGGAAATCGGGCTTCTCATCAACTGCATATTTCATTAAGCTGTTCAAATCTAAAGTTGGTGTCACACCAAATACTTATAGAAAAGAACGTATGTATTCCCTGTTTTAAAAGCATTTTAACATAGCAGAGGCGGAAATTTGCACGTCAAAATCGTGTTTGTATACTCCCCCTCTGCTTAACCCACTGATCTTACTATGTAAAATTTTAAAACTCATCAAGGTATATACTTCAAAGTCTCACGATGGCTATTCTTTACGTTTGAATGTGCATTGGTAAATTCACCATTATAGAAAAAACAGGTGCCTCACAAAGCAAAACGCTTTGTGGGGCACCTTTAATTATTTTATTATTTGCGTCTTTTAGGTTGCAAAAAGCTCGGTAATATGATAAAATTATTATAACTAATTATTCGGAGGGTTTATATGCTTAAGCATTTTTTTAGGTTTGTTAGTTTATGCCTTTGTGTGGCGATGCTTTTATCTTTTGGTTTGGTAGCAAACGGCGCTAATACTGAAACGGCTATTGCTATTTCATCAAAAGAAGATTTTAATAACATTCGTAATAATTTAAGCGGAGACTACTATCTGACCTGTGATATTGAATTTTCAGCATCTGATTTCGCTTCGGGTGGAGCATATTATAATTCAGGTAAATTCTTTGTTCCTATAGGAAGCGGTAAAACACCCTTTACAGGGACTTTTGATGGAAAGGGTTATACTATTTCGGGCATTAAGGTTTCGGTTTCGGGTAGTGTTTACAATATGTCGGTAACACCTGTTAATACAGGAATTTCCACCCTTGCAGATGATGACTGGACAGGGGACTATATTATTAATCCCAATCCAAAGCTTAATGTTTCACCCGCTGTTGGTGTTTTTGGTTCAAACAAAGGCACTATAAAAAATGTTAATATAAGCGGTTGTTCAATCACCGCCCGTTCTTCAAATAGCGCTACTTTATATGTTGGCGGTGTTGCAGGGCATAATAATGGCAATATTTTAAATTGTTCGGTTAATAATACCCTTAACTGTGACCGTTATAGTTATATTGGCGGTATTACAGGTTATCAGTCGGGCGGAAATATAAAAAACTGTTATGTTTTGGGTAAAATCGAATCTGAAGGTGTGTTTGGCTCGGTTGCGGGTGCAATCGCGGGCGGCAATGTATCGGAATGTTATGCAGATGTTACATTTACATCTACAGCGGCGGCAGATTTTGGCTTAGTGGGTATAGATGTTCAAAACAATATAAATAATTGCTATTATATTTCCAATACAGAGCTTGATGGCTTTGGCAACCTGATTTCTACCATAAATGCTAAAAATCCAAAAGCTTATATTAATTTTGATTTTAATGAAAATTGGTATATGTCGGGTGCAACTCGTCGACCTGCCCTTAAGGTTTCTAAAAATAAAGACATAACCACAGGCGATTTGAATAACGACAAAACAGTGGATTTAACAGATATAGTTGTACTTGCACAATATGTTGCGAACTGGGATGTTTTAGCTCATACCGAGGTAGCCAATGTTGATTTTAACTTTAATGCCGAAGGTGATGACATAATAGATTTGCAGGATGTAGTTTATTTGGCCCAAAGTGTAGCAAAATGGGATAGTGCGGTACTTTACTAAAAATTATGAATATACTTATAGTTTCACAACATTTTTATCCCGATTCCTTTAGAGTAAACGAAATTGCAACCGAACTTGTAAAGCGCGGAAATAAGGTTACGGTTATAACCTCTTTGCCGGATTATGCAACAGGTAGAGTGCCTAAAGAGTGTAAGGGACTAAAAAACAGAAAATTTAATTTTAATGGTGTTAATGTTATAAGAACCTTTTCTGTTTCGCGCAGAAGCGGAGTTTTGTTCAGAGCCTTAAATTATGCTTCCTTTTGCATAAGCTCTACTTTAAAAGCCAAAATGTTAAAAGAAAGATTTGATTTAGCAATTTGCTATCAAACCTCTCCCGTGCTTATGGCAAATGCGGCAAGAGCCGCCGCAAATAAGCAAAAAATTCCATTTATAGTTTATTGCTTGGATTTATGGCCTGAGTGCTTAAAGGCTTGGGGCGTAGGTGAGGGAAATCCTCTTTTTAAATTAATGCATTCTTACAGCAAAAGGATTTATAATAGGGCGGATGCTATTGCAGTTTCTTCAAAACCCTTTACAGATTATCTCAGTAATGTTAACGGGGTTAAAAAATCTAAAATTTGCTATATTCCACAACATTCAGATGATATGAATTTACCAATTAAAGATAACAGCGATGGTATTTTGCATTTGGCGTTTGGCGGAAATATAGGCAGTGTTCAAAATATTGATTGCATAGTAAAAGCGGTGGCAGAGCTTAAAGAGCTAACAGGCTTTATGGTTGATATTTACGGTGACGGCAGTGAGCTTGAAAACTGCAAAAAATTAGCTAACGAGCTTAATGTTCAAAATAAAATTATTTTCCACGGTCGTGTTGACCGCGAGAGGCTTTGGCAGGAATATAAAAGGGCAGATGCTTTTTTATTAACCCTCAGAGCTGAGGACGGCATAGGACTTACAGCACCCGCCAAGCTTCAGGAATATATGTCAGGCAATAGACCGATTATTGCGGCTATTGGCGGTGCCGCAGAGGAAATAATTTCTTCTTCTGGGTGCGGTGTTTGTGTTCCCGCAGGGGACTATAAAGCCTTGGCAACCGCCATAGAGGATTTCGTTTTAAATGAATTAAAATATAAAAAATTTGCAGAAAACGGTAGAAAGCATTTTGAAGAAAATTTTACATTGGATAAATTTATGCTTTCCTTAGAACAGCTTTTAAAGAGTTTTGAAAGGTCGAAATAAAGGTGAAAGTTTTTCAAATTAATTCTGTTTGCGGAATAGGTAGCACAGGCCGAATAGTTTGTGATATTAAGCAAACACTTGAAGCCAATGATGATAAGTGTCAAATAGCCTACGGCAGAGGCTTTTATAATGACCCCGATTGCCTTAAAATTGAAAGTGATTTGGTTTTTAAGGCTCATGTTTTTTTCTCGCGAATTACCGATAGGCAAGGGTTTTATTCCACATCTGCAACCAAAAGATTGGTGCGTAGTATTGAGCATTTTGAACCTGATATTATTCATTTGCACAATATTCACGGCTATTATTTGGATATTCGTGTGCTTTTTGAATTTTTGAAAAATTATGGCAAGCCTGTTGTGTGGACCTTGCACGATTGTTGGGCTTTTACGGGGCATTGTGCCTATTTTGACTATGCAGATTGTAATAAATGGAAAACGGGTTGCGGTCAGTGTCCTCAAAAAAGCGCATATCCCGCCAGCTTTTTGTTGGATGATTCTAAAAAATCTTTTCAAGAGAAAAAGCGCCTTTTTACATCTGTTCCAAATATGAATATTGTAACCCCTTCCGATTGGTTAAACAATTTGGTAAAAGAATCCTTTTTGGGTGAAATTCCCGTAACCACCATAAACAACGGCATAGATTTATCGGTATTTCGTCCTGTAGAAACAAAATTTAAAGAAAAAAATAATTTAAGGGGTAAAAAACTGGTTTTGGGAATAGCCAATGTGTGGGAAAAACGCAAGGGCTTGGATGATTTTATTGCGCTTAGTAAAATTTTATCAGATGATGCAAAAATAGTTCTTGTTGGTTTAAGCGAAAAGCAAATATCTTCTTTACCGTCAAACATTATGGGAATTACCCGCACCGCAAATATTAACGAGCTTGTAGAGCTTTATTCGGCGGCAGATGTATTTGTTAATCCCACCAAGGAGGATAATTTTCCAACCGTTAATATTGAAGCCATTGCCTGCGGTACCCCCGTTGTTACCTATAATACGGGCGGAAGCGGTGAAATGCTTAACGAAAAATGCGGTATTGTTGTACCTACGGGTGATATTAACGCTCTGGCTAAAGCCATTGAAAATATTAACCTAAAATCAGAGGACTGCGTTAGTTATGCTATAAATTTTGAGAAAAACAAGCAGTATAATATTTATATGGAGCTTTATAAAAATATTTTAAATAGTAGGTGTTAGCTATGGAAAATCAAGCGGATAGCACTACAAAAAAATTACATTCCTGTCAGCTTTTGTTGGCGGCAGAATTAAAACGCATTTGCGAAAAACATAATATTAAGTATTTTATGATTGCGGGGACTCTTTTGGGTGCGGTGCGTCATAAGGGCTTTATCCCTTGGGATGATGATATGGATTTTGCAATTATGCGAGAAGATTTTGCAAAATTTCTAACCGTTTGCAAAGCTGAGCTAGGAGATAAATTTATCCTTCAGGATATGTTTAGCGATAAGTATTATGCCCTGCCCGTTGCTAAACTTATTTTAAAGGGTACAAAATTCATAGAACGCAATGCATCAAAAAACAAATCGCAAAAGGGCATTTTTATTGATATTTTTCCTTATGACAGTATTCCTGATGATGAAAATTCAAGAAAAAAACATAACAAAAACACCTATTTTTTAAAAAGACTGTTTTTGGCAAAGCAGGGTTATACAATTGCTCAAAAGGGCGAAGTGTTAAAGAATATAGTTTATTTTATGCTTAAAATTTTAAGCTTGTTTGTTCCTAAAAATTACATTAGAAACCGTTTGGATAAAGAGCTTCGCCGATTTGAAAAAGAGAATACAAAAAAGGTTGCCGCCTTGGGCGGTGCTTATGGCTATACAAAGGAATCGGTTGAGCGTAAATGGTTTGAACAAACGGTAGAGCTCCCCTTTGAGGGTATTACTTTGGCGGCACCAAAAGAGTATATAGAATATCTAACCTATTTTTACGGCGATTATATGACACCACCTCCCGAGGATAAGCGCTATAACCGACATAGCGCCCTTGAAATTGATTTTGGGGAGTATGATTTGTAAATTTAAAGTGGGTGAATTGATTGGAAACCGGAAACAATCTGGAGATTTATGAGAGAGATTATTTGCTTAGTTGCCATTATGGGGATTATAAAAGAGCTTTGGAATTAGCCCAAAAGCTTTATGATATGAAGATTTATTGGCTTGGGAAAAAGCATCCCGATATATTAAAGCTTTTAAGGGATTTAGCTTATTTAAATAATAAGCTTGGTCAACACGAAAAAGCTTTGGAAATAAAAGAGGAAATTTTCAATTGGTTGTCTAGCGTCAAAGGGCAGGAGCATCCTGAAACCTTACAAGCATTGTCAGATTTAGTGAATTCTTACGAAAAATTTGGGAAAATTGATAATCCTAAAACTAAGGATGCTTTGAAACTATTAAATGAAATCAAGAAAAAGCTTCAAGAATAATCGAAAAAATGACCTGATTGTTCTTCTTAATAGGTTGTTCTCTATGGTTTTAAAATGCAATTATATTAACAGTATTTATTTTTAAGGACTGATTTTTATGAAAAAAGTTATTACCTACGGTACTTTTGATTTGCTCCATTATGGGCATATTCAGCTTTTAAAACGCGCAAAGGAGAGGGGAGATTATTTAATCGTTGCCCTTTCTACTGATGAATTTAACTGGAATTCCAAGCAAAAAAAGTGTTATTTCCCCTATGAGCAACGCAAAATGCTGCTTGAGTCCATTCGTTATGTTGATTTGGTAATCCCTGAGGAAAATTGGGAGCAAAAAATCAGCGATGTTAAGGAATTTAAAATAGATACCTTTGTAATGGGTGATGATTGGGAAGGAAAGTTCGACTTTTTAAAGGATTATTGTGAGGTTGTTTATCTGCCTCGTACCCCCGAAATTTCTACCACTCAAATTAAAACGGATTTGGGAAAATAATATGAAAACATACATTAAAAAGGTTTTAAAGGTGCTATCCCTTATAAAGCTTAGCGATATTTGGGATGCCGTTAAAATTATTGCATCCTGTCCTTTGGGACTCATACTAAAGCTTTTTAAAAAAAATCTTTGGATTGTCTCCGAAATGGAGCACACCGCAAGGGATAACGGATATTGGTTTTTTAAATATATGCGTGAGAATTATCCTGATAGAGAGGTCTATTATCCCATTCAGTTTAATTCTCCTGACTATGAAAAGGTGGCTAAGCTAGGCAATGTTATTCGTCACGGCTCCTTTAAACACCATATTTATACTTGGTGCGCCAAAGCCGATATAAGCTCCAGAACGGGTAGGGGACTTCCCGCACCATTTATGAGCCGACTTTTTCAGGTTAGGGGATTTTACCCCTTTAAATCGGTCTTTCTGCAACACGGCGTTAATATGAGCGCCGCACCCTTTTTGGAGCGCAAGCGCAACCGCATAGACTTATTTATAACCTCTACTGAAGCAGAAGCAAAAGGTCTTGTGGATGATTTAGGGTATAGCGAAAAACAAATTAAGGTTATCGGTCTTACAAGGTATGACCAGCTTAATGAATTTACCGTAACCCAAAATCAAATTCTTTTAATGCCCACTTGGCGTTGGTGGCTTTATCCCGATTTAGGTAGAATTACCGAAGCCGACAGATTAGCCGTTAAAAATTCAACCTATGTTAAAACCTATCGAGAATTTTTAGGCAATGAAAAATTAAACGCATTTTTAAAAGGAATGGGTTTAAAGCTACTCTTTTTCCCTCATAATCAAATGCAACCGTTTATTGAGGAATTTAAGGGTAATGATAATATTGTCATTGCATCAACAGAAAACTATGATGTTCAAACTGCCCTTAAGGAATCGGCATATCTTATAACCGATTATTCAAGTATTTCCTTTGATTTTGCATATATGAAAAAGCCTATGTGCTATTTTCAGTTTGATTATGCAGAGTTTAGAGAAAAGCATTATCAAGAAGGATATTTCAGCTATAAAAATGATGGCTTTGGAAGGATAGTTAAAACCGTTGATAGCTTGGTGGATGAGATTATTTCGGCTTATAATAATGGCTTTAATATGTTGGACGAATATAAACAAAGGGTGGACACCACATTTAAATATAGAGATAATAATAATTCAAAACGAACCTTTGAGGCTATTGAAAATTTGCTTAAAAGGTAGTATAATAAACTTTGGCTTTGCCGAAGAGTAAAAAAACAAAAGGAAATGATAAAAATGAGCGAATGTACACACGATTGTTCAACCTGTTCACAAAACTGCGGTGACAGAACCGAGCCACAAAGCTTTTTAGAAAAGCCCCACGAGCTTAGTAATATTAAAAAGGTTATTGCCGTTGTTAGCGGCAAGGGCGGTGTCGGTAAATCTCTTGTTACCTCAATGCTTTCGGTTTTAATGAAGCGCAGAGAACATAATGTTGCGGTTTTGGATGCCGATATTACAGGCCCTTCAATTCCCAAAGCCTTTGGACTTAAAGAAAAAGCAACGGGCAATGAGCTGGGACTTTTCCCCGTAAAAACCAAAACCGATATTGGTGTTATGTCGGTTAACCTTCTTTTGGAAAATGAAACCGATCCCGTTGTTTGGCGCGGTCCCGTTATTGCAGGTACCGTAAAGCAGTTCTGGACAGATGTTATTTGGGGCGATACCGATTATATGTTTGTAGATATGCCTCCCGGAACGGGTGATGTTCCCCTTACCGTTTTTCAGTCACTTCCCGTTGACGGAATTATTATTGTAACCTCTCCTCAGGAGCTTGTGGAAATGATTGTAGATAAAGCTGTAAAAATGGCAAATCTTATGAATATTCCCATCATCGGCCTTGTTCAGAATATGTCTTATTTTGAGTGTGAGAATTGCGGCAAAAAGCACTATCCCTTCGGCGGCGGAAACATTAAAGAGGTTGCCACCCGCCACGGCATTGAAAATGTGTCCGAGCTCCCCATTAATCCCGAATTTGCCAAGGCCTGTGATAACGGTGTTATTGAGCTTTTTGAGGGCGATTATCTTGACAATATGGCAGATGCAATTGAGAAAATTTAAAAGAGGACTTTTTATATGAAAGAGTTGGATATTAAAAAAACAACACTTGATATTGGGTTAAAAAAGCCTGTTAGTTTTTTGCATATTACCGATACACATATTGTGCGTGATGGTAAGAAGAAAAATGATCGAGCCGCGGTTTTCGGTACAACCGATGAACAGATTGAGCATTATTTTTTGAAGGCATTGGAATATGCTAAGGAAAATAATCTGCCAATTGTACATACGGGCGATTTGGTAGACTATATAACAGACGAAAATCTTGCCTTTTTGGATGAATTTTTTAACGGTGCAGATTATATTTTTGCGCCGGGAAGTCACGATTTTGTTCACTTAATTCCAGGCTCCAAAGAGCATTATGATTGGAGAGAGGCGGGGAACTCAGAAGATGATGCCTATAAGGTTGGGCAAATCAAATTAATTGCGCCTCATATTAAAAATAATATGTATTTTGCTTCAAAAATAGTTGGTGAAGTAAACTTTGTTGCTATTGATAACTCGTATTTACATATTACCGAAGGTCAATTAGACGCCCTTAAGGCAGAGGTTGCAAAGGGGTATCGAGTTGTAGTTGCAATGCATGTTCCAATTCATTCAAAAGCCCTTCAGGAGCTTGACATTTCACCCAGAGAAAATCTTTGCTCTACCCCTGAGGAGCAAAAGGAATTTGCCATTAAAAACAATAAGCCAAAATTAGCAGAGGATATTCGTTTTTATGATGACGCTACATGGCGTACAATAGAATATATTAAAAATGAGCCTTCAATTAAGCTCGTTTTAACGGGACACCGTCATTTCAACTTTTTGGAGGAGTGCTCAAAAGGCAAATTCCAAATAATTTCTCGCGCTAATTGTTTAGGCAGCGTACACGAAATCACATTAGTATAATTAAGTTTTTTAAAGAGTATTGCCAATAGGTGATGCTCTTTAAAATTTACTATTCACAAACATTAAAAAGTATGGTATAATTATCTTAAACACATTACGAAAGGTAAGATTTAATGAAACGCGTTACCCTTGCGGATATTGCAAAAAAATGCGGTGTTTCGGTTAATACTGTAAGTCACGCATTAAATGATAAACCGGATATTTCAGAAAAAACTAAGGAATTAATTAAAAAAACCGCCAATGAAATGGGGTATATTGGTAATTCCTCGGCAAGCTTTTTGCGGTCAGGACTCAGTAAAACCATCGCGGTTATTGTGGGCGATATTTCAAATCCTCATTTTGCGATTTTAATTAAGGAAATTGAGGTTGCAGCCCGCGAAAAGGGATATGCGGTATTTGTACTTAATACTGATGAAAATGAACAGCAGGAATATAAGGCTATTTGTGCCGCTATTAGCAAAAATGTAGATGGAATTATCCTTTGTCCCGTTCAGGAAAGCACAAAAAATATTGAATTTTTAATAAAAAGCGGAGTGCCCTTCACCCTTATGGGTAGAAGATTTAAAAATATAAATACCAATTATGTTGTGTTGGATGACGAAAACAGCGGTTATATTGCCGCCGAGCATATTATAAAAAGCGGAATGAGAAACACAGTTATAATAAGCGCAGGACTTGATATTTCAAGCGCTGAAGAAAGGCTTATTGGTATAGATAATTGCTATAAAGAAATCGGTAACCACGCTAATTTTGACCTTTATATGCTTTCAAATCTGGCGGGTGAGCATAGTAAGGTTATGGAAAAAATTGTAAACGGCGGTTATGATAGTGCAATTTGTTTTAACGATATTTTAGCTTTGGAGCTTTTAAGTTATTTGGATACCGATATAAAAATAGTCAGCTTTGATAATATCCGTTCCCGTTTTCCAATGCCCTATAAATTCGCAAGTGTAACCTCCTCAAAAACTAAAATGAGCCATAAAGCCATAGAAATTTTGTTTAATGCCATTGGTGGCAACAGGGAGCTTGTTCAAGTGGTGCTACCAACTCGAATTTCAAATGAATAATTAAAAACATACTTGACAAATCTAAAAATCGTTAGTATAATATAAATGTAACATTAACGATAATGCCACATTTAAAGGAGTTGTTTTTATGAGCAAAATTTTACGCGAATTTATTACATCAAAAAAACATCACACCTACCGTAAAACGGTGGATGAAATAAACAATATGGCAGAGGAATTTGCGTCCTTGGGGCTTTCTCCGAAGGAGAGAATGACTCGTCGTTTGGAGAAAATGTTAAGTCTTCAAGAGCCTCAGTTTTTACCCGATGAAAAAATCTGTTTTTTGCGTACGGCAATAAATATTCCCGATATTTTTACCAAGGCAGAGTGGGATGAGATAAACAAAAAGCATCATATTCACGAGCTTGGTTATATGTCAAACCTTTCTCCCGATTATGAGTCTGTTATTGCAGAGGGTTTACTTAAAAGAAAAGAAACTGCTGATGAATACGGAAAAAGAGCAATCGACGCTATAATTAACCTTGCAGATAGATACTGCTCAGAGGCTGAAAAACAGGGTAAAACCGAGCTTGTAAATGTTTTAAAAAGAGTTCCTCGCTATGGCGCAACATCTCTTTATGAGGCTTTGCAGTTTTTTAGAATAATTCATTTCAGCCTTTGGCTTGAGGGAAATTATCACATTACCGTTGGCAGATTTGACCAATATATGTATCCTTATTTAAAATCCGATATTGAAAAAGGTATTTTAAATGAGGCTTCCGCTTTAGAGCTTTTAGAGGACTTTTTCCTCTCCTTTAATAAGGATAGCGACCTTTATCCCGGTGTTCAACAGGGTGATAACGGTCAAAGTATGGTGCTTGGCGGTATGGATAAAGACGGTAATGATGCCTTTAATTTGCTTTCCGACCTTTGCCTAAAGGCTAGTGCAAATTTACTTCTTATTGACCCCAAAATCAATTTAAGGGTAAGCAAAAATACACCCTTGGAGGTTTTTGAGAAGGGTAGTATTCTTACAAAAGCGGGACTTGGTTTCCCACAGTATTCCAATGATGATGTTGTTATTAATGCTTTGGTAAAATTGGGCTACAGCCTTGATGATGCAAGAGATTATGTTGTTGCGGCTTGTTGGGAGTTTATTGTGCCCAAGGTGGGTGCAGATGTTGCAAATATTGGCGCTCTTAATTTCCCAAAGGTTATTGATACCTGTTTGCATCGCGACCTTGAAAATTGCAACACCTTTGATGAATTTAAATCTGCCGTAAAGGCTGAAATTAAAGCACAGGCAGATGAGCTTTGCAAGCTTGTGGATAATTTGTGGTTTATTCCTTCGCCCTTTATGAATGTTATGATGGCGTGCGAAATTTATGATGGCGGAAAATACAATAACTTTGGTTTCCACGGTACAGGTGTTGCAACTGCCGCCGACTCTTTAGCAGTTATTGAAAAGTATATATTCGGTGAAGGTAGAATTACTAAAGCAGAGCTTATAAATGCAGTTGACACCGATTTTGAAAACAACGCAGAGCTTTTGCATCTTCTTCGTTTTGAAGCACCTAAAATGGGTAATGATGACGATTTGAGTGATAATAATGCAGTTATGCTTTTAGATACCTTTGGTGACAGCTTGGTTGGCAAAACCAACTGCCGCGGCGGTATTTACCGCGCGGGTACCGGCTCTGCTATGTACTATTTGTGGCACGCTGATGAAATAGGCGCATCTCCCGATGGCAGAAGAAAGGGCGAACCCTTTGGTACTAACTTCTCTGCAAGTCTTTTTGCTAAGCTAAATGGCCCTATTTCCATAATAAAGTCCTTTACAAAACCTAATTTTGAAAAGGTTATAAACGGCGGTCCCTTAACCTTGGAGTTTGCAAGCAGTATGTTTGAGGGTGAGGAAAGTATTCAAAAACTCGCCGCCTTTGTTAAAGCCTTTGTAGATATGGGCGGTCATCAAATGCAGCTTAATGCCGTTAATACTGAGAAATTAAAAGAGGCTCAGGCACATCCCGAGTTACATCAGCAGTTAGTTGTTCGTATTTGGGGTTGGAGCGCATATTTTGTAGAGCTTGACCCTGAGTATCAAGACCATGTTCTTCGCCGTCAGCAGTATTCGGTATAACTATGAAGGGATTTGTTTTTGATATTAAAGAGCTGTCTGTTCACGATGGACCGGGGTGCAGAATTACCGTCTTTTTAAAGGGATGCCCACTTCGTTGTAAGTGGTGCCATAATCCCGAAGGGTTAAAGCCCAAACCACAGTTAATGGTGCAAAAAAACGGGTGCGTAGATTGCAAAATGTGTTATAAGCCCTGCAATCATCCCGAATGTAAACCTTTTGGCAGATGCCTTCACACCTGCCCTAACGGTTGTCTTAAAATTTCGGGAAAAGAGTGGGAGGCAGATGAATTAGCCACACATCTTTTGAAAAATGCCGAGTTTTTATCTTTAACGGGCGGTGGAGTTACAATTTCGGGTGGCGAACCCTTAATGCAACCTGATTTTGTTATTGAACTTGCAGATAAACTTAAAGGTGTTCACAAAGCCATTCAAACAAGCGGCTTCGCAACCCAAGAAATCTATAAAAAGGTTGTAAGCAAATTTGATTATGTTATGCAGGATATTAAACTTGTGGATAATGAACTGCATAAAAAATACACAGGTGTTAGCAATGAGGTCATTTTGCGTAATATCGAATGGCTAAAGCAAAGCGGTAAAGATTTTATTCTTCGTATGCCCTTAATTCCGGGGGTAACCGACACCGAAGAAAATAAAGCCGCAGCCCTTAAAATTGCCGATGGTGCTAAACTGGAATTTTTAGATTATAATCCTTTAGCAGGCGCAAAATACGAAATGCTTGGTATGAAATATGAGTTATAAAAAATGACCGCTTCGGCGGTTGTTTTTTTTGTATGTTTGTTTGCATATTTTTTGGCTTTTTATATAGACAAAAAACATAAAATGTGCTAAACTTTAAAATATATTTGGGAGGGGACTTAAATGATTCAGTATTTACTATCTAAAAACGGAAAATTTTATAAAACTTGCCTTCATTCTCACACCACAGATTCGGATGGTAAACTTTCTCCTAAGGAGAAAAAGGATATGTATAAATCTCACGGTTATAGCGTGTTAGCGCTTACCGATCACGAACTTATGGTAGACCATCGTGAATTAAATGATGAGGATTTTTTAATTTTACAAGGTTATGAATTTGCAATAAATAAGGGTTCCCCTTATATTTATTCAACCGACTGTCATTTGAATATTTTTCCTACCGACGAAAATGAATTTAGAATGATATGCTATAATCCAAATTCAATTTATTATAAGGATAGCAAAAGATTTATTCCTCAGCTTAAATATATCGGCACCCCGGATTTTGAAAAAGAATATTCTGAAAAATGCTTTCAGAATGTAATTAAAACTGCAAAAGAAAACAATATGCTTGTAATGTTTAATCATCCGTCGGGTTCTCTCCAGACCCACGAGGATATGTATATGTTTGATGGTGTTTGGGGGCTTGAGGTTTATAATAACGGGTTTAATTCTAAAGCGCGTATGGAATACGACACTTGTTTTTATGATTATATGTTAAGGCGTGGCAATAAACTTTTTTGCATTGCCGCAGACGATAGTCATGGTAGTCTTCCACCCGAAAATGTTTATTCAGATAATTGCGGTGGTTGGGTAATGGTAAAAGCGGATGAATTATCCTATAAATCTATTATGAATTCTTTAAAATCCGGTAATTTTTATGCTTCAACAGGTCCTGAGATTAAAGAACTCTATTTAGAGGATGACATTTTGCATATTAAAACCTCTGCTGTTAAGCGCATAAATGTAAATACGGCTTATCGTATGTGCGAAGGCAAGTGTGCAGAGAAAGGCAAAACAATCACCGAGGCTGAATTTCAAATTAAAGATGATTGGAAATATATTCGTGTTGAGATAACGGATGTGGAAGGATACAAAGCCTTTTCAAATGCGTATTTTTTGGAAGATTTAGATTATTTTAAGGGAGAGAAAAACTTATGAATTTAACAAAAAATGAGGTTTATTCGCTACTTAAAGAATGGTGCGATTATATGCTTGACCACACCGTAAAGGGAATTGAAGACCCTAATTTAAAGGGAGCAATGCTTTGTCCTGCTTGCGGTTTTGTGCACGGTCGTTTTGCAGATTCAATACTTGCTTACACCCTTTTATATACCGAAACAGGTGATGAAAAATACTTAAAAGCCGCCGATGAAGCGGTCGATTGGTCGGAAAATAACGTACTCACCCCTGAGGGCACTTGGTATAACGATATAAATGCCACTTGGTACGGCACAGGTCTTTTTTCGGCTATGGCTCTTGGTGAAACCCTACATAATTTTAAAGGCAAAATTCCTGAGGATATTTATAATAAATGGTATAAAATTTTCGTTCGTATGGCAGAGGGTTGTAAGGTTTTTGTGCATTATGATTGGTATAAACCTGTAATCAATTATTACTGCGGCGCGGCGGCATTTTTTGCATTTTGCTATAGGTTTTTAGGTGATGAAAAATATAAAGCGGAAGCAAATTATTGGGAAGAAATAATCTCTCATCAGTTCGATTCTGACGGACTTCTTTTTGGTGAAAGCCATCCTATTGATGATATTTCCAAAAAGGGTTGTTATGGTATAGATTTGGGCTATAATTTAGAAGAAAGTCTTCAGCTTTTAATACAATATGCCTTGTATATAGAAGATGAAGTAAAGCTTAAATTCTATTGTGATAAGGCTTTGGCACATTTGGAATTTATAATGCCTGACGGCGCTATTGATAATTCTTTTGGTAGCCGTCACAATAAATGGACCTATTGGGGTAGCCGTACTTCAGACGGTGTTCAGGAAGCCTTTCCAAGGGTTGCAAAATACGACAGAAGATTTGCAAAAACTGCGGCACTTAACTTCGATTTGCTTCGCCGTTGTACCGTGAATGGCGCCTTTTACGGCGGACTTATGCAACACGATGCTAATCAACCTGCTTGTATACACCACTCCTTTGCACATACAAAAGCACTTGCTTTAATGTATTTATATATGGATGAAAAGGATTTTGAAAATCTTGAAAATGTTACTTTACCAAGGGAAACGGCATACGGCATTAAAACCTTCCAAAACGGTTATTTAAAACTAATTTCGGTGGGTGACATAAGGGCAACTATTTCGGCTATCGACCACATTGTTCAAACCGATGACCGATCTAATATGGGCGGTAATCTTAATTTTCTTTGGCACAAAAAATACGGTGCAATTTGTGCTGCTACAATGCATAACTTTTTTTTGGTTGAGCCCACTAATTTTCAAAATCTTAGAAATGCCGAAAAAACACTTTGTATGACACCCAGAATTGTTTGCGGTGATTATAAAAGTGACGCAGATAAAACTGTAGAAATTTCTTCATCGGGTGATAATAAAAAGTCAACTGTTTCGGTTGCTGGAAATAACGAACTTAACTTTAAAATAGATTATACATTTGAAGGTGACGAGGTGAAAATTGCTATTGCGTCCGAAAAAGACGCCCTTTATAGCCTTCCGATTATTGCCGAGTCAAAGGCAGAAATTAAGGCTTCTTCACCCAACGAAATAACCTTTAGAAATATGCTTACCGTTAGTTCAAACGCTGAAATTAAAACCGAAGATGGACTTAAAAGATATTTTAATCAGGTTGGAGGATTTGAATATCTGCCCCTTGAAATCCCCCTTAAAGCAAACGAAACTACCGAAATTTCATTAATAGTAAAATAATAAAAAATCAGGAGCTATTAAAAAAACTAAGGGAATAGCTCCTGATTTTTTTATCTAATTTCAAGCTTTTCGCTTGGTGTGGTTACAAACATTAAGAATAAAACCGAAAATATTATTAGCATAACAGATGGCATAAAAAGTGGGTATTCTGTGAATTTAATTACCGTCCCGTTTGAAAAAACCTCATAGTTTATTGGAAATAGTTTGAACAATAACAGGGAGATTATTAGTGTTACAAAGCCGTGAACTATTCTGTGAAAAAGTATGTATATAAAGGATGGATTTATATTTTTTGCTGCTTGTTTTACCTGAAATATTGTGGATATACCGCCAAAAGCTAATATAAATCCGTAAAAATGTGTTGGTATACCTATTTGGCTTATTTCGGTTATTCCAAAGCTTATTTCTAAAAACGGAGCAATAAATGAATATGCTTTTAAGCTAATCGGCATTGTCTTAAATATTTCGCAAATAGCAGAAAAAAGTATTACAAAGGCGCATATGTTTATTGTGATTTCGGCGGCTGTTAAAACGCTTTGCACAAAAGAGTCCGAAAAATTTTCGCCTTTAAATTCTGTGCTGGTTATAGGGCGATTTTTTGTTTTAGGTGTAAATAAACAGTTTAATAATAAACAAGAAAGGGTGTTTGAAATAAAAAGAATTACTCCAACTAAGGTATTTTTAAAAATATTCATTCCTACTACCGAAATAAAAAATGCGGGGCTTGGATTTACACAAAAACGCAAAAGCTTTTTAGCGGTAGGTTTATCTAAAGCTCTGCTTATATAAAGCTCGTTAGTGATTTTGGCTCCAATAGGATATCCGCCAAGTAAAGATAAAAACACAACCGAAAATTCTGTTCCTGAAAGTTTGAAAAATTTTCTTGTTATTTTATCAAGCTTATTGCTGAGCCATAAAAGTCCACCGCTTTTTTGGAAATACACCGAGCAAACGGTGAATGGAAAAAGGGATGGAATTATCACTGAGGAGGATATTTTAAGCCCTTTCATCGCACCTGCCGAGGCGCCGGAGGGAAATCCTAAAATACATACAGAAGCCATAAAAAATATAAGGCATTTAACAATACCTGTGTTTTTGGTTTTTTTGTGTTGTTTTAAGGCTAACATATTTCTCTCCTTGGAATTTTCAAAAGATTTAAAACATAAGTTTTAACAGAATATTATATTTAAAAGTTGGTGTATAAATGTCTAAAAAAATAAAATTGGGTAAGGAAAGGGCAAAAGAAAAATTTAAACTTTTTGGTTCTGCTTTAGGTATTAATGATGATCCTTTTTCAAAGCTTGCACAAATAAATCTTAAGGGAGACCGTGAAATAATCATTGATGGTTGCTGTGGAATAATAGAATATTCCGATTGTTTAATTAGCATAAATATAGGCAATTCCACCTTAAAAGTTATGGGCTTTGATTTTATTATTTCTGATTATTCAGAATCCAACATAACGGTTAAGGGGAATATAAAAAACATAGAATTTTGTTAGGGGTGAAAAATTTTGATTTTGTTTATTTATAGATATTTATTTGGTTATCTTTATGTTCGTATAAAATCAGAAAATCCTGAAAAGCTGCTTAATTTATGCGCCACAAATGGCATTGGAATATGGCGCGTCAGTATAAAAAACAACTTGATTTATTTTAAAATAGGTATAGCTTCATTTAAAAAATTAAGAATATTTAAAAGAAAAGTCCCCTGTAAAATTCATATTACAAAAAAGGTAGGACTTCCATTCTTTATTGCCAAAAACAAAAAACGATACGGCTTTATTGCGGGATTTATAATTTTTATTGCCACAATATATTTTATGTCGGGATTGGTGTGGAATATTTGTATTAGTGGGAACAAAAATATTAAAAGCAGTGAGATTTTGGCTTCTCTTAATAAAATTGGCATTTATGAGGGCGCATTTATAAAAGATATTAACCCTGAGGATAAAAGGAACGAGCTTCTTTTAGAACAAAAAGGCTTATCGTGGGCGGCAATAAATATTGAAGGTGCAAAGGTAACCGTTGATGTAAATGAAACAAAAGCGTCGGAGAATGATGCGGATTTTGCTTCTAATTTTGTATCAATGGAGGATGGCGTAATTAAAAAAATTGAGGTAAAAAGAGGAATAACAAAGGTTAAAGTCGGGGATGTTGTTCAAAAAGGTCAGCTTTTGGTTTCGGGTGTGGAGGAATATGACGACGGTACGGTTAATTTTACCCGTTCTATGGGTAATGTGTATGCAGAGGTTAACTACTCCTTCGAGACCGTTCAACCCCTTAAAGTGACTGAATTTATTAAAACGGGTGAGGTAAAAACAAGAAAAATTTTAGATTTTTACGGGCTTAAAATTCCTTTGTTTTTAGGCGGAATGGAGGAGCCGTATGTAACGGCTATCGAACAACCAAAAATATCTTCGGGAAATTCCTATTTGCCCATAAAAATAATTTCTAAAAGGTTTTATAAAACAGAAGAAACTACCTATGAGCTAAGAAAAGAACAGGCAGAAGCAAGGGCTATAAACGCGGCTGAGGAAAGAGTTAAAAAACTCATTAACAATGGTGAGATTATAACAAAAAACCACACAATAACTACTAAGGGAGAAAATCTTATTGTAAAAACCGAAATTAAATGCCTAAAAGATGTAGTTTTTGAAGAAAAATTATTGCTTGATACTAGCAATTGAAGGAAAAATATGTTACAATATAAATATTATATTATCTTTTTGGAGGATTTGGATGTTTGAACAAACAGTCAGTATCGACAGAATTGAGCATATTGTAAATCTGTTCGGTAATTTTGATGAAAATATCAAAGAGATTGAAAAGGAATTTAATGTAAGTATTTCTACACATTCCAGTGAAATTAAAATAAAGGGCGAAACCGAAAATGTGCTTTTGGCGGTGCGTGTTATAAAAGGCCTTTTAAAGCTTCTTGATAAGGGCGAAACCATAACCGACCAAAATCTTAATTATGTTTTTTCTTTGGTGCGCGAAAACAGTGAAGAAAAAATAGAGCTTTTAACCGATTCCGACTGCGTTTGCATAACAGCAGGGGGGCGTCCCATAAAACCTAAGACCTTAGGTCAGCGTAGATATTTAGAGGCAATTTTATCTAATACAATCACCATTGGCGTTGGTCCTGCCGGTACAGGTAAAACCTATCTTGCAGTTGCAATGGCTGTAAAGGCTTTCAGGTCAAAACAGGTAAGCAGAATTATCTTAACCCGCCCCGCCGTTGAGGCTGGCGAAAAATTGGGCTTTTTGCCGGGCGATTTGCAACAAAAGGTTGACCCATATTTAAGGCCCCTTTATGACGCTCTTTTTGAAATGCTGGGCGCCGAAGCCTTTGCCCGTCATCAGGAGCGTGGGGATATTGAGGTAGCGCCCCTTGCCTATATGCGCGGCAGAACCTTGGACGACAGCTTCATTATTCTTGATGAAGCACAAAATACATCACCTGAACAAATGAAGATGTTTTTAACCCGTTTGGGCTTTAATTCCAAGGCGGTTGTTACGGGTGATATTACTCAGGTGGATTTGCCCGACGGTAAAAAATCAGGACTTCGCGATATTTTAACCGTTTTAAAGGGTATTGAAGATATTGCAATTATGAAGCTTACCGGTAAGGATGTTGTCAGACACAAGCTGGTTATGAAAATTATAAAAGCATATGAAAAGCATGAAGAAAACAGGAGGAAATAATTAGAATGATAAAAACAAAGGTTGTTATTACAGATAAACAAAAAAACTTTAGATTACCATCAGGTATCCGTATGTTGGTAAGACGCGCTTGCAGTGCCGTTTTGGTTACAGAAGAATTTTTAGATTCTGCCGAGGTTAATGTTACCTTTGTAGATGATGATGAAATTAAAAAACTTAATACTGATTTTCGCAATATAGAAAATTCTACCGATGTGCTTTCCTTTCCCTTAGGCGAAAACGGTGTTTATGATACTAATCCCGAAAACGGCGCTAAAATGCTTGGTGATATTGTTATTTCGGTTGACCACGCCGTTCATCAGGCAGAACTTTACGGTCACACTCTCCAACGGGAAATCGCTTTTTTAACAGTACATTCAATGCTTCATTTGTTGGGATATGACCATGTTAACGGCGGTCTTGAGCAGATGAAAATGCGTGAAAAGGAAGAACTTGTTCTTGCCAAATTAGGTGTTGTTCGCGGCGAGGATGAGGATACATATGAAGAATAAAAATAGTGAGGAATTGACTTTGAATAAAGAAACAAAATCTGCTTTTATTGCAGTCGTAGGACGCCCGAATGTGGGTAAATCTTCTTTTGTTAATGCCGCAGTCGGTCAAAAGGTGGCTATCGTTTCGGATAAACCCCAGACTACTCGCACCCGCATAATGGGTGTTTGCAATAAGGAAGAGCATCAGCTTGTGTTTGTGGATACTCCGGGATTTCACAAACCAAGAAATATGCTTGATAAGTATATGACCAAGGCGGCACAAAACGGTCTTTCAGATGTAGAGGCGGCAGTTTTGGTTGTGGAGGCTATGCCAAAATTTAAATTTAACCCCGAAAATTTACCTCCTGCCGAGCTTGAGCTTATTGAGCAGTTTAAAAAGCGCAAGCTTCCCGCAGTTCTTGCTCTTAATAAAATTGACCTTTTAGAGAAAAAAGAAGAGCTTTTGGAAATGATAACCGCTTATATGTCGGCTTATGATTTTACTGCTGTTGTTCCTATGTCGGCAAAAAATAATGACGGTGTAGAGATTATTATAAATGAGCTTTTAAAATTCAGTCATCCTGCGCCACACTTTTTTGATGAGGAAACCGTTACCGACCAACCCGACCGCGTTATGGTTGCCGAAATGATAAGGGAAAAAATTCTTCGCACCTTAAATGACGAAATTCCTCACGGTACTGCCGTTGAAATTGAGCAGTTTTATGAGAGAGATAATAATATGGGCGAACCTATTTTGGAGGTTGGCGCCACAATTTATTGCGAAAAGGATAGCCATAAAGGTATTTTAATCGGCAAGGGCGGAAGTATGCTTAAAAGAATAGGCTCCTCTGCCAGAAGGGATATTGAGGAATTTTTTGGAATTAAAGCCAATTTAAAGCTTTGGATAAAGGTTAAAGAGGATTGGCGAAATCGCGGTGGAATTATCCACTCATTAGGCTTGGATTAACTTACCACTTATAGCACCCCCAAAATAACTAACAATATTTATTGTAGTTTTGAAAGGGGATTGCTATGGTTGACGATAAATGGAATGAGTTTTTAAAAAACGGCTCGGTGCTTGCATATCTTTCTTATGTGGCAGAGCAAAATAAAAAAACAAGGGACGAACAAAAGGTTGAAAATTCAAACTCCGGGACTAATAATCAAGGAAACCAATATAGGTGAGAATGATAAGCTTCTTGTTATCATCACAAAAGACCACGGAATAATACGCGCTTTTGCAGACGGTGTGCGGAGAATGAAAAGCAAAAATTCTGCCGCAACATCGTTGCTTTGCTATTCCGATTTTACTCTTTACCAAAACGGTGATACATACAAGGTAGGGCATAGCGCTCCCATTGAGATGTTTTTTGATTTAAGATATAATTTGGAGGAGCTTTCCTTGGCGCAATATTTTTGTGAAATGGCTATGAAACTTACTCCCGAGGAATTTGAGCCCACCGAAATTTTAAGACTTCTTTTAAATTCACTCTATTTTTTAACGAATAAAACTAAACCTATTAATATTGTAAAAGCCGTAACCGAACTAAAGCTTATTTCTTTGGCGGGGTTTATGCCTAATCTTACGGGGTGTGCTGCGTGCGGTGAAGATAGCGCCTTCAGATTTTCTTATTCCGAAGGCTGCCTTTTTTGTCTTCGGTGCGGCGCCGAGGTTAAAGACTCCACCGTTTTAAGTCCTACCGTTTTAGCGGCTATGCGGCATATAATATATTCAGATTTTTCTAAAATATATAGCTTTGAAATTCCCGAAAAGGATGCCGAGCTTTTATCACTAATAACCGAAAAATATGTATCGGTGCAGAGTGAATATAAGTTTAAAACTCTTGATTTTTATAAATCCATAAAGCTATAAGTTATAAAGGAACCAAATATATGAAAGAAATAAAAAGAAGCATAAGAGCTTTGGAATTGGATAAGGTTTTAGCATTGCTTTCTAAACAGGCATCGCTGGACGATACCGTAGAGCTTTGCGGTGAAATTTTACCTGAATTTTCATTGTCGCAGGTTAAAAATTCTCTTGCCAAAACAGGGGACGCTTATAATCTTATTGCAAGATTTGGCGCACCTTCCTTTGGCTCTGCAAAAAATGTTAATTCATATTTAAGTAATGCCAAGGCGGGCGCGGGACTTTCTCCTGCCGCCCTTTTGCAAATTGGTGAGGTTTTGCGCGTTATTCGCTCGGTCAGGGAGTGGAAGGAATCTAACGCGGGAATTTCCACCACCTTGGATGGATATTTTAGTGTACTTGCTCCCAATAAATATTTTGAGGAGCGAATTTTCTTTTGCATAAAAAATGAGGACGAAATAAACGATAATGCATCAACTACCCTTTCGGATATTCGTCGTAAATTAAAAAATTCTGCCGCAAATATCAAAAGCAGACTAGAGCAGATTATAAGAAGCCCAAGCCACGCGGCTCATTTGCAGGATGCCCTTATAACACAGCGTCAGGGCAGATATGTTGTGCCCGTAAAGGCGGAGCACCGTTCTCAAATTCCGGGACTCGTTCACGATACATCCTCATCAGGTGCAACCCTTTTTATTGAGCCTATGTCGGTTGTGGAAATCAACAACGAAATAAAGGTTTTAAATTCTAAAGAAAAGGAAGAAATTGAGCGCATTTTAGCGGAGCTTTCGGCAGAAGCCGCGCAGTTTGCAGATAGCATCATAACTTCCTATAACGCCCTTGTTGAGCTTGATATGTGTTTTGCTAAGGCTAATTTAGCATATTCAATGAAGGCTTCAATGCCTAAAATCAATGATAATGGAAAAATTTATTTAAAAAATGCAAGGCATCCCCTTATTCCTAAAAAGGATGTTGTTCCCATAACCGTAACCTTGGGGGAGGATTATAGGGTTTTGGTTATAACGGGACCTAACACGGGCGGTAAAACCGTTTCTCTTAAAACAATCGGACTTTTTAGCTTAATGGCGTGTTGCGGATTAATGCTTCCCGTAGACGATAATAGCGAAATTGCCGTTTTTGACGGTGTTTATGCCGATATTGGTGATGAACAGAGCATAGAGCAATCCCTTTCTACCTTTTCGTCGCATATGAACCATATTATAAGCATTTTACAAAAGGCAGACCAAAATAGTCTTGTGCTTTTTGATGAGCTTTGTTCGGGTACCGACCCCGTTGAGGGCGCGGCGCTTAGCACAGCCATTTTAACCGAGCTTATGACAAGAAAAACAACGGTAGTTGCAACAACCCACTACGCCGAGCTTAAGGCTTTTGCCCTTGATACTGCAGGGGTGCAAAACGCTTGTTGCGAGTTTGATGTAGAAACCCTAAAACCAACCTACAGGTTGCTTTTGGGTATTCCCGGCCGTTCAAATGCCTTTGCAATTTCTAAAAGACTAGGTCTTGAGAATAGACTTGTAGAGCTTGCGGAAAAGTTTGTTTCGGAGGATAACCGTCGTTTTGAAACGATAGTAGGTCAGTTAGAACAGGCTCATATTGCCGCCGAAAAGGATAAAGCTGAAATCAATCGTATTAAAAGTGAGCTTGAACAGTCGCGAAAGGCGGCGGGGGATAGACTCCACGAAATTCAGGTTCAAAAGGACAAGCTAATGGAACAGGCGCGTCAAAAAGCCAATGAGATTATTGAAAGCGCCAGAGAGCAATCCAATAGGCTGCTAAATGAAATTGAAGATTTAAAAAAGCAACTCAACAAACAAAATAGTAACGATATGGCTCAAAAGGCTCGCGCCCTTGCTAAGCAGACCATACGGGGTATGGAAAAGAATGTAGATGCCAACGATAAAAAAGATGATTTTGTAGCCGAAACACCAAACCGATCTTTGGTTGCGGGGGATAGAGTTCAGGTTCGCGGATTTTCAAAGGAGGCTTTGGTAGACTCCGTAAGTGATAACGGAAAAACTATTTTTGTGGTTATCGGAAGTCTTAAAACCAAGGTTAGCATAAATGATGTAAAGCTAATTAAGGGTGGTGACAACAAGCCCAAAACCCGTAATGTTAAGGGTATAACTCCCAAAAGTCAGCGCAGTGCAAGTAGAGAGCTGGATATCAGAGGCTTTGCATCTGACGAAGGCGTTTTAGAGCTTGATAAATTTTTAGACGAGGCTGTTTTGGCAGGTGTGGAAACCGTAACCATTATTCACGGCAAGGGTACGGGAGTGCTTAAAAAAGCGGTGCGCGCTCACCTTAAAAATCATCCGTCTGTCGCTGCCAGCCGTCCCGGTCTTTACGGCGAGGGCGAAGACGGCGTTACCATTGTTGAAATTAAGTAGGAGTTTTTTGTATGACCAAAAAAGAAAAATTAAAAAGAATGTTATCGTTATTTTTAACCTTTTTGAAAATAGGCGGTTTTACCTTTGGTGGTGGCTATGCAATGATACCCCTAATTCAAAAAGAGGTTGTAGACAATAAAAAATGGGTTACGGATGATGATATATTGGAAATTATTGCTATTGCAGAATCAACACCGGGCCCAATCGCAATAAATTCCGCAACCTTTATAGGCTATAAAACCTGTGGATTTTTTGGCTCCTTCTTTGCTACCTTGGGGGTAGTTTTGCCCTCCTTTGTAATCATAATGGTAATTGCTTTTTTGCTTAGCGGATTTGCGGAATTTACCGCTGTTAAATATGCCTTTTTTGGTATTCGCGCGGGCGTTTTGGCTCTGCTTTTAAAATCCTTTTGGGGTATGTTTAAAAAATGCCCTAAAAATGTGGTTGCCTATTCTATTGCGGCAGCAGCATTTGTGGCTTCGGTTCTTAGCCTTAATACCCTTATTATAATAATTTCGTCGGCAATTATAGGGCTTTGCTATTCCTTTATTGCATCAAAAAGGGAGGTAAAAAGCAAATGACAGAGCTTATTTTAAAATGCTTAGAGCTTTTTGCAACCTTCTTTAAAATCGGTCTTTTTACCTTTGGCGGAGGCTACGCAATGCTCCCTATGATGCGTGAGGAGGTTTTAGCAAACAATTGGGCTACAGAAGCCGAGCTTGTTAATTTTATTGCGGTAAGCGAATCCACCCCGGGCCCCTTTGCAATTAATATGGCTACCTATGTAGGTACCGAGCAGGTAGGATTTTTTGGCGCATTTTTTGCAACCCTTGGTGTGGTGTTACCTTCCTTTATTATCATTTTAATTGTTGCAAAATGCTATGAAAAATTCCAAAGCAGTAAAATTGTTATGGGATGTATGTCAGGCCTTAAGCCCTGCGTTGTAGGGCTTATCGGCGCAGCGGTTATTAATATTGCAGCTTCTGTCCTTTTCCCCGCAGGAATTACTCTTTATGCCTTTTCGGGTGTAAATCTCTATATTTCTCTTGCTATTTTTGCCGTAATGGCAGTCCTCGCTTTTAAAAAGGTGCATCCAATACTCATAATTGTTTTGTCAGCCGTAATCGGCATCGCAGTAGGATATGGACTGAATTTGAAGGTATAAACTAAATAGAAAAATCACTTTACTTTTTAAGCGGTATTTGATATAATAAACGCAAAATAAATCCTTTTTAAGGGTGGAGGTAAAAATTATGTTAACAAACGGATTTGTTACGGGAGTAAATTATTGGGCATCCAATGCAGGTATAAAAATGTGGAGCGACTTTGACGAAAAGGCTATTGATAGCGATTTTGAAAAAATTGCATCCCTTAAAATGGATATTGTTCGTCTTTTCCCCCTTTGGAGCGAGTTTCAGCCTGTTCATCAGCTTTATGGCGGATGCGGTAGCTTAGTTGAGGTTCGCTTTAAAGATGATGTTCTTCCCCCCGATACCGAGGCGGGCAGAGCAGGAGTCAGCGAAGAAATGCTCGAACGCTTCGAAAAGGTGCTTCGTCTTGCCGAAAAACACGGTCTTAAGGTTGCAGTTGGTATTGTTACGGGTTGGATGAGCGGCAGACTTTTTGTGCCCCCAATTTTAGAGGGTAAACCCCTTACAACCGATACAACCGCTGTTCGTATGGCTATGGATTTTATAAGAATAATTGTTACCCGCTTTAAGGATGACCCCGTAATTGTAGGTTGGACTTCGGGTAACGAAACCGATTGTATTCACCCCGCAAGCTGGCCTCAGCATGCAGTTTGGGCAAAAACTATGCGCAACACTATCCGTGCATACGATCCTCATAATCGTCCAATAATGGAGGATATGCACCCTGTTCGTCAGTTTGGAACTAGCATTTTAAATGACCGCAGAGATATTTTTGATGTTACTACTGTTCATCCTTATGCATATTTTGGTAAATACTGTAAAAATGAGCCTTTAACCAGTATGCGCGGACTTTTACACGCAGTTGCCGAGGCAAAGGTTTATGAGAGTGTTGAAAAATTACCCTGTCTTATTGAAGAAATCAATACTCTTGGTGATTTTTGTTGCGCTCCCGAGGTTTCTGCCGCCTATACCCGAACAAATCTTTATTCCTCTTGGGCAAACGGTATGACGGGTATGATTTGGTGGTGCGCTAATGAGCAGGTGGAGCTTAAATATCCCCCTTATACTTGGTGCCCATTAGAGCGCGAGCTTGGTATTTTTGATGCTAATGGTAAGGATAAGCTTGTGGCTGAGGAGTTCAGAAGCTTTAAAGAAACCATTTTGTCCCTTCCCTTTGAAATCACAAGACCTAAGAATGATGCCGTTTGTGTTTTGGGTGGTGACGCTAATGACTGGGCAAGAATTATAGGCTCTTATGTTTTATCTAAACAAGCAGGCTTTAACCTTTCTTATGCACATCAGCGCTCAATTCCTGAGAGTGATTTGTATATATTACCTTCTGTTAATTCAATGCCTGAAGGCAATATATTTGGAGAATTATTAACCAGAGTAGAAAAGGGCGCAACCCTTGCAATCACCTTTGAAACAGGACTTCTTTTCAGCCGTTTTAAAAAATTAACGGGTAATAAATTAATTCATCATACCCCCGCAAACGGTCCCGCAGTAGTTGACGGACACACCTTTAGCCGTGTTGAAAAACTCACTATGGAGTCAATTTCATCAACGGTTCTTATGAGCGAGGCAGACGGCAATCCCTTCCTTACAATTCATAATTACGGCAAGGGCAAGATTATTTTCTGCGCCGCACCTATTGAAAAGCAGTTTAGTGAAACTGTTGGTGAGCCCGATAGCGGTCTTTATGATGTTTATAAGGTATTTGCAGGTCAGCTTGATTTAGAGGTTACCCGTAACGATAAGCATTTAGGTATAACCGTTCATACTTTAGAAAACGGTCAAAAAATCGCCGTTGCAGTTAACTATTCGGGTGAAAAAATTACCGATACAGTTACCGTTAAAAACGGTAAGGTTGGTGGGGCGTACCTTGGCTTAGTTAACGGTAATGAAATAATCGTTGAGCCATATAGCGCAACAATTTTTGAGATTTAATTAATAATATTCAAATGAAAGGGGGGAGCGTTTGTGGAAAAGGAAAGGCAACTTACCTGGATGCGTCTTGATAATGCGGCGAAAATTTATCCCGCCGCCCGAAAAAGGTCATGGAACTGCCTTTTCAGGCTTTCGGCAAGTCTTAATGAGTCCATTGACTCTGTAGTTATGCAAAAGGCATTGGAGGTTACCGTAAAACGCTTCCCATCTATCGCCGTTAGAATTCGCAGGGGCGCATTTTGGTATTATTTGGAGGAAATTGCAAATCCGCCCTCCATTAAAAGTGAAGCTGCATATCCAATGGCTAGAATGTCATTTAAGGATATTAGAAAATGTGCCTTCAGGGTGGTTTGTCACAAAAATCGACTTGCGGTTGAGTTTTATCACGCCTTAACCGACGGAAGCGGGGGACTTGCCTTTTTAAAAACCCTTTTGGCTGAATATTTAACACAAAAATACGGTGTTAATATCCCACCTGAAAAGGGTGTTTTAGATGTAAAGGAAAAGCCTAAAAAGTGTGAGATTGAAGATAGCTTTTTAAAAAATGATGGCCCCGTAAGCAGCAGTCGCAGTGAGGCAACCGCTTACAGACTTCGCGGTACCCTTGAAAACGACGGATACTTAAATCTTGTAACAGGTATTTTAGATGTTAAAGCTGTGCTTTCTGTTGCAAAGCAGTATAACGCCACCCTAACAGAGTTTTTAACGGCGGCTATGATTTATTCCATAATTAATATTCAAAATCGCACTACTCCCAATAAAAAGCGTCAAAAGCCCGTTAAAATATTGGTGCCTGTTAATTTAAGAAAAATTTTTGGTAGTGAGACTCTTAGAAATTTTGCTTTATATGTTACACCGGGAATTGACCCAAGACTAGGCGAATACACCTTTGAAGAAATCGTGAAATCTGTTCATCATCAAATGGGGTATGAAATAAATGCAAAAAATCTAGCAGCTAAAATAGCCGCTAATGTTGGTGCAGAGCGCTCATTTATTTTGAAAATTATGCCGCTTTTTATAAAAAATATTGCTATGAAAACGGTTTTTAATCTTTTTGGTGAACGAAAATCAAGTATTACCATTTCAAACCTTGGGGCTGTTGAAATACCTGATGAAATGAAGCTATTTGTAACACGCTTTGATTTTATTTTGGGTGAGCAGGCTCTTTGTACAAATGCTTGCAGTGTTGTGTCGTATAACGGTAAATTAAATATCAGTTTTTTGCGCATTATCAGGGAAAGTGAAGTAGAAAAGGAATTTTTCTCATTTTTGCGCAAATTAGGTCTTAACATTAAGATAGAAAGCAACAAGAGGTGATAGAATGTATTGTATAAAATGTGGTGTTGAGCTTGCCGAAAGCGAAGGAGTGTGCCCTCTTTGCGGTTTAAAGCCTTATCATCCTGAAATCCCTCAAAATAATGGTGAAAAACCTTATCCAATTTCTAAAATTCCATCTTATGAAACAGTAAATAAACAGGGAATACTGTTTTTAATTACTATGGCATTTTTGGTGCCAATGGCAATAACAATTCTTTGTGATACCACAATTACGGGCAGCTTTTCTTGGTCGGGTTATGTTGTTGGGGGACTTATGCTTGGCTATATTTCACTTGTGTTACCTTCCTGGTTTAAAAAGCCTAATCCCGTAATATTTATTCCTATATTTTTTGCTGCGGTAATTGTGTTTTTGCTTTATATAGATATCGCAACAGGGGATACGTGGTTCTTGTCTTTTGCTTTTCCTGTTGTAGGCACTTTGGGATTAATTATTACTGCCATAACCGCGGTGGTAAGATATGTAAAAAAGGGATATTGGTATATTGCAGGCGCAAGTTTTTTAGCTTTGGGCGGTTATATATGTTTGATTGAATTTTTGCTTTATATCACATTTGGCTTTAAAACACACTTCCCTTGGTCTTTTTATCCCTTGGTGGGATGCGTTATTATAGGTGGCACCTTGCTTGTAATTGCTATTAGTAAACCACTTCGTCGCCGTGTTCAAAAGAAATTTTTTATTTGAATTCAATCCCTTTGGAGCAATATTTTTTAAAACAGATTAAGAATGAATATAAAAGCCGCCAATCCTCTTTTTTGTGAGGTTGGCGGCATGTTTAATATATTAGTCTTTTGAATTTAAAACCTCTTTTGCAAAGAATAAATCAAAATAAAGCCATAAAATAGAGTAGCGGTCTTTAATGTCCTTAGCAAACCACATTCCGTTTTCAATGCGTTTTTCATCATATAGTTTTCGGAAGGCAGAAAGGTCAATCCCTGCATCGGTAAGCATTGCTTTAATTTCTTCAGAGGTGGGACATTCTGCAAGAATATCTAAAACCTTATCCCAGTTATAAATATATTTATCAAAAACCGGATTATCGTATCTTCCGGCACTATTTTGCAGGGAGATAACTTCCTTTGCATAATTGCCGAAAATCTTTTTATAAAAATCTTCTCTTGTTTCTTTTGAAACGGCTATAAATTCAGGCTTTGCGATTTTGCGGATTTTTTCACGCATTTCTGCAGTTTTTATTGTGGTGTAGCCTACATCGGTGCCGTGTAAAAAGAAGGGCTTGTTTTCTATAAGTCCTGTAATATGGAAGTAGTGTGAAAAATGATGCTCACTTCCCGAGGCGGGACGGGTGGTGTTGCCAAAAGTCATTAAAACACCCGAAAGTACCAAAATTTCCATAAGCTTACCAACAACATAAGGGCAACGGGAGTTTAAATCCTTCGCAAGGGAGCGCATTTCATTTGTTGCATCAAGCATAATTTTATAAATTTCGGGGCAGAAATCCTCGCCGTTTATAAGGGCGCTCAGCTTCCAATCACAAAGGGCGCTGTACTTTGCAATAATGTCGGCATAGCCCGAGCGAATCATATCAAGTGGGGCATCCTTTAAAATGTTTGTATCACCTAAAATCATATATGGCGCGTGGGTGGTATAGGTAACCTGCATACCCTTTAAAATAAGGGCGGCACCCGATGAAGCGAAACCGTCCATTGAGGTTGCAGAGGCTATAATTCCGCTTTTTATTCCTTTGTTAAAGGATACATATTTTGTAAGGTCGTTAATGACACCCGAGCCAACACCTAAAATAAAATCGGTTTTATCTGTGCAAAAAGACTCTATTTTTTCAATAGCATCTTCGTTAGGGACAAGATAATAGCCTGGGGTTTCAAAATAACAGACATTTTCCAGTTTTTGACCTAAAAGCACTTTAACCCTATCACCGCAAAGTGGATAGGTGTTGCTGTCGGCAACAAGCAAAATGTGATTTTTTTCTTCTAAAAGCTGGGGGAGTTTTTCCAAAACACCTTCGCCAATTTCAAGCTTTTCTATATCGCAACGATGCGTTTTACCGCAAGAACAAGCAATATCTTTATTTATTAAATCAAAAACTGTCATTTAAATTACCTCAATAATTAGTTCTTTATTCTTTTCTAAAGCATATTTTTTATCATTAAAAATAAGTGTTCCGCCTGATTGTGTGGCGGTAACTTTAAGGTGGGTGGAATCTAAATATATTTTCACCTCACCGTTTTTTGTGGGTACTGTTCCTTCAAATTTTTTAAGTCCACCTAAATTTGGTTCAACCTTGAAGGTTTCAAAACCGGGGGAGGTTGGATAAACACCAAGATAATACCTACCGAATAAATATATTGGATTAGCACCCCAAGCGTGGCAAAGAGATTTTTCGTATTTACCACCGTACATAGCGTAATGCTCTATACCGTTTTTGGTTGGATCAAATTCTTCCCAAAATGTAGTGGCTCCAAGCTTTAACATACCGCCCCAATAGTTTTCAAGCATATTTTCAATGTAGCAGTATTCCCCAAGCTTTCCAAGCACGTCTAATTCATAGCCTTCAAAATACGGAGTAGTTATTTTTGTGATATTGTCATTTTTTAGAACGTTATTTTTTATGGATTCAATTTGCTTTGGAGTGGCAATACCATACATAATTGCAAAAATATTTGCATGGCGCGTAACATTACGCTTACCTGATTCATAGCTATCTATAAATCCACCTTTTTGGGAATCCCAAAAAAAGTAGTTGACTTTTTCAGTAAGGGTTTTGGCTTTTTCAAGTTCTTTTGCGGGGTCTAAATTAAGTGCCTGTTTTATTTTTGCAAAACTATTATAAACCGCAATAAGAAGCATCTGTTCGGCAGAAATAGCACCTGTTTTATCAATATCTGACCAATCAATAAAGGTCCAATCGCCCGAACGTCCTACAATAAACCCTTCATCATTCAGGCGGCTTTCTATAAACTCCATAAGCTTTTCAGCTTTTGGAAAAATGTTTTTTATGAAGGTTATATCTCCGTGAGTGAAGTAATAATCATATAAACCTATTATCCAAAATAAAGTATAATCAATAATGGTGTTTATATGTTCACAAAAAGGCTCGTTGCCCAAAATGCCAATTGCCGTTCTTTTTTCAATAGCATCATCAAAGAAAAGGTAATTATTTATTTTAGAACTTTGATAGGCATCGCCCTGCCATATCCAACGGTCACGTTTTATACCGTCCATAAAACCTTCACGGCAGTTAAGGTGAAATGTGTAGGCAGACGTTTCCCAAATTTGGTTAAATAATTGGTTATCACAGCAAAAATTCCCACGATATTTCAGCGGTAGATATTCATAATCGGCAGTAACTTTAAGTGAAGTGGTTGCGCCCTTTATAAATATATAACGAAAAGCGCGGCTTTTTAGTCTGTAATAACTGCTTTTTGAAATATTTTCCAATATATACGTATGCTCAAAATCAAGTGCTTCTTCGCGACTTTCACCATAATAAACCGACATTTTTTGGTTAGAATCAGCATAGTCAATGTTTAAACAAGCAAAGGTTTCCTTACCAAAATCATACAAAACGCCATCGCTTATTATTTCTGCGCTGATTGGTGCAATTTCAGAATATTCAAAAGAGAAGGTTTCGGGATTTTTTTCAATAGAATCATAATATGTATCAAATCCTACCGGCATAGGCTTATTGGAATCGCTTAGCTTTGAATACCAACTGCCGTTGCTTGGAATAATATCACTTTCAACAAATATGGATGGTAAGCCGACTTTTTTAAATACATTTACCGTTATGGTGTAGCTGCCTTTTTGTAAAGTGATTTCTTCATTAAATGAAAATTTTTCGGCATTTATTGAAACGTAGCCTTCGCCGTTGGCGTGAACTGTAATTTTGGTGTTGTTCTCACAGTTAAAATCCTTTGTGAATTTAACACTTACGTTAGGGGTGCTCAAGCGCCAAAAAGGGGGATAGGGTTTCTCACGTACCTCGCGGCGAAGATTAAGCTCCATTGTATGAAAAATCTCATAGTCGCCGTAATGCCATATCCAAAAACTTTGCTTATGCATTAAAATCAAACCTTAATAGTAGTATAAACGTTTACACCAAAAGGCACGATAGTGTCTTTAAGAGATGCATTAACCGGAATGGTTTTATCTGTTTTAATCATTTCTGCTTTTTCATTGGGAATAAGTGTATTGGGATCAAAAGCATAGCGATTGAGTGTTAAATCAATTGATTTTTCAAAATTAATCTCAAAATCATCTGCAGTGTCCTTGCAGTTTACAACAATAACCGTTACATCGCCATTTGGAGCAACAGCCATAGTGGTATGTAAATAGTTTTCGCCAAATCCTTCATAAATGGTAGAGCCGCTTTCCACATATTTGCTTATAAGACCGAAAGCATAGTATGAACGATGGGGAACAAGACTACGAGTAAGAACGGGCATAACACCCATTCTGTGGTCACCGTCAACAAAAGAGTCGGCATTGTATGTATGGTCGTTAGGCCACTGTTGGTCAAGCAAAGTCCACATTAGCGAAGACTGGACACCTGCGTTCATAAAGGCAACCATTGCCGTACCAATCTCTGCGCCGTGATGAATTCTGCTATAGTCACGGTTAAATACAACATTGTATTCATCAAAACAGTAAGGCTTGCCCTTTGGAACATAGCCAATACCTGTTTTTGCCCATTTGTACCAGCAGTCATAGCTGTCTAAATCGGCAACAATTAAACCAGCGTGCTCTACATTCCAACCTGCGCCAATATTTTCAAATTTTCCGTTAATGTCAATAACCTTTCCACTTTTGGTTTCTATAAGCTCAAAGCCGTCTACTATAATTGCACCGTTGGTGGAATTTAAAGATTCGCCAAAACCGTTTTCGTTTATCAGGTCAGAGAAAACACCAACCTTTGCAGATGTAGAGTCTTTAGAGTTAAAGGTTATGGTCATAGAGCTGTATTCGGTGGATAAATCCTTATAGGTTAAATATAAAAGACTTCCTTCATTCAGTTCATCAACGGGCTTATTTAAATTGTCGTCAAAAATATCGTTAAAGGGCACATCCTTAAAGGCACCGAAGCGTACATCACGACTGAGAACCGCATTTGCTTGGTTTTCAAAGCGGTAGTACATTTTAAAGGTGTATTCGGTGTTGGGGGTGAGGGTTACATTGTAATGACTTCGCATACCCGGTTGATTAAGATTTAAGGTGTTATTTCCATTACTAGAGTAATTCTTAGCAAAATGGGCGGGAACGTAATTTTCATTCAGATATGCGTGGCTTGAATAAATATCTATAAAGTCGCATGGTATTTCACCTGCCCATTTAACCATATCAGAGGTAGTGGTATGACCTTCGTTGGGACCCATAAGCTCTACCAAATGGCGTCTGCCGTCACGAATTAGTGCGTCGTGAGCCGCCTTTGCAGATTGGAACCAGGTTTCATAGGTATTTTTGCCTTCGGGGAGAATACCGTCAGCGCGTTGCGGCTCGGTAAAAAGCACAAGAATTTTAACATTTGTAAAGCCGCGAAGCTCCACAATCTGGTGTACCGTTTCGCTAACCCAATTGGCATAATTCTCTACGCTTTTGTCCCAATCGCCTTCTACGGTAAAGGGGCTTTCTCTCATCCAACTGGAGGAATTTACATCACCCGGATTTGTCCAACCTGTGTTAAGGGCAACGGTGATATTAGCCTCCTTCATACGCTGGAGCCACTTGTAAAAGGCGGTCATAATCTCATTATCCCAATCCCAAGTATTGGTGTTTTTATCCCATGCCCACCATCTGTACATCGTTCTGGCTATTTTAAGCTTCATTTTAGCGGCGCGATTTGCCTCAATTTCACATTGTTCTTCGGTGTAAACACGACCACATTCGTCGGGCATACCGGCGTATCCGTGATATATAGCGCCGTTACCCATAAAGTTTGTTTGAACAGCTGTTAAATTATTAATTTTAAGATTACTCATAAAAATCCTCCTATATGCTTTAAATGCATAAAATAACTACATTTCGATTATATCAAAAGTAGCAGTTGGAGTCAATCATTAAAAGCGTAAACTGATTATATCAAATGATAAAATTTGGGTCAATAGATTTTAAAACTCTTGACAAGTATTCAAAAACAAGCTAAAATAATCTTAAATTATGATTGACTTTGATTGGAAGTGCGATTATGCTTGCCTTAGAGCGACATAAACAAATACTTAAATTGCTGGAAGAAAGAAAAAGTATGACGGTGCCCGAGCTTTGTACCGAAATATATGCAAGTCCCGCCACGGTCAGGCGTGACCTTGCCGCGTTGGAAAAGGAAGGGCTTTTAAAGCGAAGTTACGGAGGGGCTGTGATAAATGAGAGCTATACCGATCAAATCCCACTTGTGCTTCGCTCTGCTAAAAATATAAAAGAAAAAAAGAAGATATGTGCCAAAGCGGTAAATCTTATAAAACCCGGCTACACAATTTTTATTGACAATTCTTCAACAACCTATTTTTTAGTGCCGCTTTTAAAGGATATACCCGATTTAACGGTAGTTACCAATAATCCCGTAATATGTACAACCTTGGCGGAGTATAATGTCAGGTGCTTTTGTACGGGCGGAGAGCTTTTAAACGGTTCGGTGGCTCTTATAGGCAGCGAGGCAGAGCGTTTTATAAGCTCTATGAGGGCAGATGCTTGCTTTATTTCCTCTTGCGGATATAATGATGAATTTTGCACGGATGTATCCAAAAGGGAGAGGGATTTAAAGATAAAAATGCTTGAAAATTCTAATAAATGCTATTATTTGTGTGATACCTCAAAAAAAGGCAAAGAGTTTCCGTTTGTTATTGCTAATTTTAAAGATATCGACGCAGTTATTGAGGAAAAATAGCAATATCTGACCACTTAGAAACAATAATTGGAGAGATTAAATTATTATTGAATGATATATTTTAACTATTAAATCTTACAGGAGTGATATTATGCGTCTTGGAAGAATACAAAATAATTATTCGGCAGAGGGCTTTGATATTGTTAAAGCCTCGGGTTTAGAATTTATTGAAATTTGTTGTAATTATGATAATGAAGTTGAGCAGTTAATTTCAAATAAAGAGCAAATAAAAAAAGAAATCGTGCGAACAGGTATAGATATTTCTTGCATTGGCAGATGGAATCACGATTTAAACGAAAACGGTTCAGTTAATCCCGCAAAAGCAAAGCTTTATTATGATTTGCTTGATACCGCCGTTTATTTGGGCGCAAAAACCTTTGTTTGCGGAATGAATTATGATGAGAGCATTAGCCTTTATAAGAATTATCAAAATGCTATTGGATTTTTCGGCGAGCTTATAAAAAGAGCTGACGGAAAAATTAAAATTGCTATTCAAAATTGCAGTTGGAACAATTTTGTTGTTTCCCCAAGGGAGTGGGAGGTAGTATTAGGTGAACTTCCTGAACTTATGATAAAATTTGATGCTTCTCACGCCTATAATCGTAATGAGGATTATTTGGCTGAGCTTAACGATTGGTGTGATAGAGTAGCTCACATTCACATAAAAGGTACAACCCACGCAGGTGAAAAGACAGTTGCAGACCCACCCGCAGGTATGGATGATATTCTGTGGCGACCTTTATTCTCTATTCTTTATTCAAACGAGTATAATGGCGATTTAAGCATTGAGCCACATTCTCAGGTATGGCAGGGTGAACTCGGTAAAGCAGGTGTTGAGTTTACGCGTGATTTTATAAAGCAATTTATTTTGAAATAGAGGTAATAAAAATGAGTGACAAAACAAGAGTTGGTATAATAGGTTGCGGCGGTATTGCAAACGGTAAGCATATGCCTTCGCTAAAGGCTGTTGAAGATTGCGAAATGGTTGCGTTTTGCGATATTATTTTAGAACGCGCCGAGAAAGCTAAGGAAGAATACGGAACTCCCGATGCAAAGGTTTATGAAGATTATAAGGAGCTTTTAAAGGATGAAAGCATTGATGTTGTTCACGTTTGTACTCCTAATCGCAGTCACAGTTTCATTACGGTAGATGCTTTGGAGTCGGGTAAGCATGTTATGTGCGAAAAGCCAATGGCTATTAACTCTGCCGAGGCTAAAAAGATGTTGGATGCGGCAAACCGCACAGGCAAATTACTTACAATTGGTTATCAGAGCCGTTTTCGTGCCGATTCGCAGTATATGAAGCAAGAAGCCGAGAATGGCACCTTTGGTGATATTTATTATGCCAAGGCAACCGCTATTCGCAGACGCGCCGTTCCCACTTGGGGAGTTTTCCTTAATGAAGAAGAACAGGGTGGCGGTCCTTTAATTGATATTGGAACCCACGCCCTTGACCTTACTTTGTGGGTTATGGATAATTACAAGCCAAAATACTGTGTTGGCACTACATATCATAAGCTTAATAAGGATACCAACCAAGGCAACGCTTGGGGGGACTGGGACACGGAAAAATTTACGGTAGAGGATAGTGCCTTTGGATTTATTGTAATGGAAAACGGAGCGACAATTGTTTTAGAATCCTCTTGGGCACTTAATATGTTAGACCCTAGGGAAGCTATCACTACCGTTTGCGGTACCAAAGCGGGTGGCGATATGTTAGACGGACTTAGAATCAACGGAATTAGAAACAACCGTCAGTATGTTTTTAAACCCGAATTTAATGCGGGCGGAGCCGCATTTTACGATGGCGCTACGGGTGGCAAACCTCAGGAGATTGAGGCAAAGCTTTGGATTGATGCCGTCCGTGGAGGCGCAGAGCCTATTGTTAAACCCGAACAAGCCTTGGTAATTACCCAAATTTTAGAGGGAATTTACGAATCAGCAAAAACCGGCAAACCCTATTATTTTGAATAAATTTTAAATTACAAAATGGGAAGAAGCGGAAAAAAGCTTCTTCCCATTTTTTATGTTTTTAGGAGTTGAGTTTTCTGTATTTTGAAGGTGAAACACCAAAGGCTTTATTAAATAATGCCGAATATTGGGCAGAGGTTGAAAATCCGCACCGATATGCAATTTCCGTACAGCTTAATTGACTGTGTCTTAAAAGCTCTTTAGAAGCGGATAACCGTCGGTTTATAAGAAACTGTCTGGGTGAAAATCCTGTTATTTCTTTAAATCTGTGTTGAAAATAATCGTAGCTCAGATTAAGCTGCTTGGCGCAGTCGGATAAAACTATTTTATCGTGGTAATTTTCTTGAATGTAGTTTATTACATATTCAAAATTTTTTTCATTAATGCTTGGACGCTCACTGCGTTGTATATATATGAACAGTTCATTAAGCTTTAATGCAATCATTTCTTTGTAGCCATATTTTTGGTTTTTTACTTCGTGCAAAATGTCCCTTAATATTTTGTAGCATTTTTGTGAGTTATCTCTGTTAAAGCTTAGAGGAGGGTGAGTATTTGCAATAAATTCCAAGCAAATAACCTCTCCGTCGGCGTTGTGAATTTCATTATGAACAACATTGGGAGGTATTAGAAAAAAGCAATTGTTTGTAAAATGGTATTTTTTATCTTCTATGGTTGTTTCTCCATCTCCAAAGCCATAATAAACCAATTCGTGATAATTATGGGAGTGAAAATTTACACTATCTCCCTTATTTTTTGGCAGTTTTCTAATACAAATTAGTTCTAAATCAAGCATTTTTATCACGCATCCTACTGTAAATATAGTTGATTTTAACATAAAAGTTAATAAATGTCAAATAAATATTAAAACCAAAAAATATAAAAACCAAACTACTGTGTTATATTTTTTTAAACTCAATTGTTTTATAATTTAGAATAATAAATAGTATCAAGGAGAGCCGGTATATGACCAACGAGCAGTTTTTGAAGAATTTATCAATTCCAAACGGTAAGGTTGATATCGTTTTAGATACAGATACCTTTAATGAAATAGATGACCAATTCGCAGTTATATATGCGCTAAAATCAAATAAAAAAATCAACATCAAAGCAATTACTGCGGCACCATTTTTTAACCAACATTCAATCTCCCCCAAGGATGGAATGGAAAAAAGCTATGACGAAATAATTAAAATTCTTAAATTATCGGGGTATGAAGATTATATAAGCAGTGTTTATAGAGGTTCGGAAAAGTATTTGGAAAATGAAACAACGCCTGCTCAATCTCCTGCGGCAGATTATATTGCAAATCTCGCTAATGAATATTCACCCGAAAAACCTCTTTATCTTGTTGCAATCGGTGCAATTACCAATGTTGCATCGGCTATTTTAAAAAATCCCGCAGTAAAGGAAAACTGCGTTGTTATTTGGCTTGGCGGTCACGGAACACATATAACAAATCCCGTTTGCGAGTTCAATATGCATCAGGATATTGCTGCTGCAAGAGTTGTGTTTGGGTGCGGAATACCGTTAGTACAATTACCTTGTGGTGGTGTGGTTGATCATTTGCTAATCTCGAAATATGAGCTTAAGCATTGGCTTGAGGGCAAAAATCCCATATCAGATTATCTTTATAAGAATACTGTTAGGGAAGCCGAAGAATTATCACCCTATAAAACTTGGACTAGAATTATATGGGATATTTCTACTATTGCTTGGTTTTTGAATGATGAAAAAAGACCGTTTGTTAGATGTAGGCTAATTCCAAGTCCTGTTCCAGAATATGACGGTACATATAGCTTTGACCAATCCCGACATCTTATGTGTTATGTCGAGTGGATTAGCCGAGATGCAATTTTTGAAGACTTGTTTTCTAAGCTAAATACTTAATCTTATACAACAATTAAGGAGGGCGCTGTTAATGAAAAGAATATTAAGGGTGCTTTTGGCAATCTTTTTAATCTCAGTATTAATTTGTTCGGTAGTGAGTGTTGGTATTGCTAAAAGTATAGGCGATGGTACTTGGTCGGTTTATGATAACTCTACTACTGTTTTAGGCACGGGCGGTAAGGCTACTTATACCTCGGGTGCGGCAGTAACCCTTGTTACCGATAAGCTTTATAGCGGTACGGGAGCCGATAACGACTCTAAAGCCTTTAAAATCGAGAATTGCTATGCTCAGTGGCCAACCCTTAAGTTAACATTAAATAAAAATACTATGTATGAGCTTAGCTGCTATTATTATTGTGATTCTTTAGATGCGGTGCAGGGAGCTTTTTCCAATGCAGTTGTTTTAAAGGATGGCGGAGGAAAGGATACCAAGGCAGACCACTTAAGCTCTCTTGATAGAAATAACGGCTATTATTTAGATAAAAACGGCGCTTATACCTCTATTAGCAACAAAATAAATGCCAATGTGCAGGCACAAAAATGGAATAAGCTTACGCTCAGCTTTTATTCTGCTGATTGCACCAATGCCGTTTTTGCGCTTCGTCCTACAGTAAGCGGAAAGCCCGTATATTTGGATGCCCTTAAGCTTGAGGTTGCTGCAGAGCCTGAGGTTGCAACGGGTTGGACAATGTATGATAATTCCACCGCCAAAATAGGTGAGGGCGGTACTCTGCGTCCTGCTAATCAGTTTACAATTGCTAATAATGATGAAGTGCTATATAGCGGTGAAAACGCTGATGATGACGGTATTTCTGTTGAGGTAACAGGTGGATACGCTCAGTATGTTACGGCAAAAATAGCGGTAGAAAAGAACAAAAATTATGAGTTCACAGCCCATTGCTATACAAATTCACTTAATGCTTCGGGCGGAATTTTCTCACATATTTTAGCCATTCCAAACGGTGGTAAAAAATTCGAAGGCTCTATATTTTATTTGGATGCAAACGGCGGATATACCTATAATGCCGAAGATGAAAAGCTTACAATAAGCAATATATCTACCAATAGCGGCTTTGCTGCAAACAAGTGGAATGAAACAACAATATCTTTCTATTCGGGGGATTTAACCGAGGTTTTGGTTGTTTTCCGTCCTACCAATCAAGCGGTAGTTTATTTTGACGGATTTTCCCTTAAGGAGGTTTCTAAGCTTCCCGGTGTTAATACAAGCACAGCCGATTGGAGTATTTATGATAACACCACCCAAAAAATCGGAGAGGGCGGTACACCAACCTATTCCAACAATGCAAGCGTTACCGTTGTTACCGATGATATTTATCAGGGTGAGGGTGCAGATTACGATGGCAAAGCATATTTGCTTAGCGGCAACTGCTACGCCCAATATGTTGCCAAAAAAATGGAGTTTGATGCAAATTCCTATTATAAGGTTACGGTTTTTTACAAGGCATCGGCTATAGATTCTTTCGGCGGAATGTTTTCGGATATCCGTATGATAAAAAACGGTGGAGCGAAGGGTGAACTGTCTACCGATAATCTTGGATTAATCAGTAGAAATCAATCCTGCTATACAAATAAAAACAAATGTGTTGTTGCCTTAGACGGTAAGGTCACTTCAAATGTTAAGGTGGGTGAGTGGAATAAAGTAGAATTTTACTTTTATTCCGATGCTCAAACCTCGGGACTGCTAACCTTCCGTCCAACAATTGATACAAACACACCCGTTTACATAGATGCAATTAGCCTTACAAAGGTGGATGCTCTGCCCGATTTTGACAAAATTTCATCGGGCTGGACTACCTACACAATGGAAACATTAAAAATTGGTGATGGCGGTAATATCGCCTATGGAGCCGATGTGTCATTAGTTGATGATTTTGTATATAGCGGTACGGGTGCCGATAACGACGGTGTTGCTTATAGTTTTAACAATAAATGCTACGCCCAATATGCTACTAAAGCTATAGAAATAAAGCCCCATACCTATTATAATTTAAGCTTCTATTACTATTCGGATTATCTTGGCTCCTTCGACTCCATTATAAGTGATGTCAGAGTTATGAAAAACGGCGGAGAAAATTCCGATACCTCTACCGATAATCTTGGACTTTTAAGCAGAACCTCGGCGTTTTATACCAATAAGCACGGTCTTGCTGTTACAAGATATGACGGTACTGCTCTTTCAAATGTAAAGGCAGGAAAATGGCAGAAGGTAGAGGTTCCCTTCTATTCAGGTGATTTAGAAAGTGTTCTGCTTGCAGTACGCCCCGTTGCCTGCGCTACGGCAAATGCAACTACAGGCGAACCAGTCTATATTGATGCTATAACCCTTACCGAAACCGATGTGGCCAACTTCGCCTATTCGGATACCTTACCCTTTGAGGGATGGGGAACAACACCAAGAGATACATATACAATCAATTTTGACGATTTTTATGTTCCAATGGATATGAGCGAGCGTGTTCAGTTAAGCAAGGCTCCCGAAAAGGACGGCAAAGCTACAATTGCGGCGCATATTCTTAATGGACAGCACCAGTCGGCAACCGTTCCTAATCTTAAAACTGTAGGCTCCGATACCGATCCCGTATTTACCGTTCCCGTAGAGGAAAGCACAAAATACAGCGTTAGCTATTCCCTTTATATAACAAAGGATCAAGGAACATTAGATTATTTTGGCTTCTATTATGATTTCTTCTATACCAACGGATTGGAGGATACAACCACCATTGTTCGTAATTCAGGAATGGAGGAAAGGGGAGAATGGGTAACCTTTGAGGCGTTTTTCACCACTAAACCGGGACAAAAGGTTTGTTCTATGATTTGGAATGCGGGCGAAAATAATCTTGATATGTATATTGATGATATTGTGCTTCGAAAAATTGTTCCGGGTGTTGTTTATAGCGCAGAGGATACCAGTTACTGCGAGGACTTTTATAATACTTTTATTGATAATGGTATTTTAGATGATATTTCAGGTGCAAAAAGCGGAGTTTATAAAATTCCCGTTCAAAAGGATGTGTTTTACACCTTTGGTTTAGATGCAGTTAAAGCTAATGCATCATCCAATTCACGAATTTTCGTTTCCTTTGATGGGGTTAACCCGCTTCCCTTGGGAGTTTCAACCGCACCAAGCTCCATTATTACAGGAACTACAAAGTTCGGACGCTATGCTTACGATTTTGTAACAGATTCAAGCGGATATGTTTATGTTGTTATTGAAAATGATGACGGTGCCTTAAAAATTTCAGATCCTACCTTGTTTTTAGCCTACCGTCTTACCAAAAGCGAGAATAAGGGTGTGGCTCAGGATCCCAATCAAAGCTTTTTAACCCATGACGGTGAATTAGCTGAGCTTTGGGTGCTGGGAACAAACGAAAGTGTTGGAGAAAATCCAAGCACAGGCAGTAGTTCAGTTTTCGGCGCACTATGTATTTTGATTTTAGCTCTTTTAATTAGTGTTTGGGCAATCAGGTTTAAAAAGGAGGCAAAGGTATATGAAAAATAACAAATTAATATCTTTAATATGCTTCTGCCTTGCTTTAATAATTGCTTTTTTCAGCTTTGCGGGATGTAGCAAGAAAACAGAAGAAAATCATTCTTCAAGCACTTCTGACAATGCACCGTCAAGTGATGAGTCAACCTCAGATTTACCAAGCGACTCAGACGATACAGTAGCATCAGAAACAGAGGAGGTTGATGATGTTTGGGAGGAGCTTGAAACAAATGATGATACCGATGAAGAAATTTATTATCAGGAATTGACAGTTTTAAATAGCAAGTACACAAACGAAAACTTTTTAGGCGTTAATTTTATTCATCAGCTTACTAACGGTTATCCCGATATGTATGACCGCGTTTATTCCCAAAAGCAGATTGATTTGGAACTGGAAACAATAAAAAAAATGGGCGTAAGGATGATTCGTAGCTATTACGGTTCATCCCTTGCCTGGGACCCCGTTAAAAAGGAGCATAATTTCGAAAACGAATGGATGACCGCCTTTTATCAAAGCTGCCTTGATATGCAGAAAATCGGGATTGAAGTTGGTATTACCCCTCAGTGGGATTTGCGAGCCTTAATAGATGGCACCAATTCCTTACCTACCTATTCAGGTTGGGGACAGGAAATAATGGGCTATATGTCATTCAAGCAGGATGCAAACGGTGAAACAGTTGTTGATTTAGAAGCAACTGCAAATAATTTCGCTGCATTTGTTAAGGAGTCCGTTTTGGCTTTTCGCGCCCACGGTGTGAACAATGTAAAGCAAATGTTCTGCTTCACCGAGTGTAACAATATTATTCATTTGTATGGTAAGGATAAAAACCAAAATGCCGAAACATCCTATGAAGCACGCGAATATGAAAGACTTTATCCCGTTTACGATATTATGATTAGGGCGGTTGATGAGGGACTTAAGGATGCAGGTTCAAGAGAAAAATATCAAATCGTAGGGCCTTGTGATAACTGGGCTTCGGTTTATGGTGATGATAGTGAACCCTATTCAATGCTTGTAAAATATACCGTAGAAAACCTAAAGGGCGTTGTTGATGTTATTGGTTCCCATAACGGATACGACCGCGCGCCCACCTATGTTGATGATATGTATTATGATCTGCCCTTTATAAAACTTTCAGATCCTATGAATCAGGCAGAAAATGCAGGTATGGAATACTGGATAGATGAATATAATGCGGCTGTAAATTCATATGGCGGAGAAGAAAACTCCCGCACCAACAGGGATATTTTTAAGGGTACTGCAGTCGGCGCAATGACCAACAGCATTATGAATATGGGCGGTGTTTCAAATGTTTACATCTGGGCGCTGTATGACCAACAATGGCCTAATAATGTAGGCGGCGGTGAATTTATAAACGGTATGCATATGGTTGGTTATTTACCTTCACTTCTTCAGTCTACAACACCGTATCCCGCATACTATGCTCTTTCTTTAATTACCCGTTATGTTGGGGCAGGTAAGCTTTTTGGTTGCGAGATTGGTGAATATTCGGTTTATATTTCGGCTATTGAGCGTCACGACGGTGAAATAACCCTTGTGGTAACAAACTATAATGCTCAGCCCGAGAATGTAAAGATTAATTTTGAAAAATCCCTTGGCGGCAAAACCTTCTACCGTTATTTGTACCAACCAAGCGAAATAACACCCGCACCGGGTAATGATATGATAAAGTCTGATGCAGTTGCTAAAAAAGTAACTACACAGTTTGCAGATGCTCTACCCGAAATGAGCGTGGCGATTTACACCACCGAAAAACCCTAAAGTTTGTTTTTAATAGTCATATGACTATATATAAAAATAAAAAGGAGATATTTCTTATGAAAAAGTATTTTAAAACCCTATTATCAGTTTTACTTGTCTTTGCAATGTTGTTTTCTGTTACAAGCGTTTCTTTTGCAGAAACAACCGAAGATGACGGATTTAATTGGACGGTTTATTCAGGCGGTAAGCTTGGTACGGGCGGCAATGTGAAGGCCGATGCATCTGTTGATATTGTAACAGATGTTGTTTACGATGCCGAGGATGGTGACGGCGATGGAGAGGCATACCGTCTTTCAGCCAATTGCTATGCTCAGTATGTTACCTGCAAGCTACCCGTTGAAGCTAACAAGTATTATGAGGTGTCCTTCAATTACTATACAGGTAAGTTAGATGGCTCAGGCGGTGCCTTTTCTCATGTTATAGTTTCTAAGGATGGCGCTGCAATCAAGGATTACAATTCCGATTATTTGGCAGAGGTTTATAGGAATTTTGCCTATTATACCAATAAAAACGGTGCTATGGTAAGCACCAACCTCAGAACCACTAATAATGTAACAACCAATTGGAACAAAATGACAGTTTCCTTCTATTCGGGCAATGCAACCGAGGTTGTTTTAGCTATGCGTCCCACAGTAGGAACCGATATTCTTACCTATGTTGACAATCTTCAGGTTAACGAGGTTGAAGTACTCGCAGGTGCAGATGATATACTCTCTGATGCCACTGCAGTAGTTTACAGTATGTCAAATTTAAGCTCTTTTGCTGATACAAATAAGTTTTCGGTTGCAACCTATACCTTTGCTAAAAATACCACCAATTACACTGCTGAAACAGATGCTGATGGTGACGGTCAGGTTTATTCTATGAGCGCAAACTGCTATGCTCAATATGCAACAATGCAAATTCCCGTTAGCAAAAATCAAAACTACAAGTTATCCTTTAAATATCATTCTACTGCTCTTGATGGAGCAAAAGCAATGTTCTCGGATATTCGAGTTATAGAATACGGCGCCGCCAATTCCTACGATGCAAAGGGAAATCTGGCAGCAATTAATCGAGATAAAAAAACCGGTTATTCCTACAATAAAAACGGAGTTGCTGTTAATACAAAAATCAATATTACCGAAGGCACTAAAACCGATGGTTGGAACGAGCTTACCATTGATTTTTATTCAAGAGAGCTTTCCTATGTAATGCTTGTGCTTCGTCCAACGGTGCAGGTTTCGGTTTCCATTGATGATGTATCCCTTACAGCGGTTGATTCCTTTACAGGCTCTGAGCGTATTGTAAACGATTTTACCATTTATAATAACGAAACTACTATTTTGGGTACAGGCGGCTCGGTAAGACCTTCCACTTGGGGACAAAGCCGTTGGGAATATGTTACCTCAGAAGAAAATCTTTATGTGGGCGCGGGTGCCGATAATGACGGCGAAGGCTATCTCTTTGACACCTTAGGTCAATGGGCAGTAACCAAGGTCCCCGTAAAGGCAAATACCTACTATAACCTAACCTTTAAATATTTTGGAACTGAGCTTGATGGCTATCAGTGGGGCGACGACGGAATGTTCTCTGATGTTATAGTTTTACCCGATGGTAAGGCTAAAAATGTTGTTACCGACCACTTGGCTTATATCGGTCGCAATGACGCTTATTATAACAACAAAAACGGCGCCAAGATTGAATCTGAAAACCGTGTTAACAGCTCAGTTAAAGCCAATCAGTGGAATGAAATGAGTCTTTCCTTCTATTCGGGCGCTTTAACCGAGGTTTTACTTGCATTGCGCTCCACAGTTGCAACTGTTTATGTAGATTGCATTAAGCTTGCTACAGCTTCTACACTTCCAAACGCAAACCTTTTCCCAAGCGGTTGGACGGTATATCAAATGGGTAATGCAGGACAAGGTACAGACGGTGTTTGGGAGCATACGACTGCGGTTATAGGTGAATCTACCGAGATTATCCATTCAGCCGACGGTGACGGAAAATCGGTTGTACTCGGCGCTAACACCTATGCTCAATATCCTACACTTCCTTTGATAACCGAGAAAAACAAATATTACACTCTTGAATTTTATTATTTAAGCACCGCCGTAAATACCGGTGATAATAATAAAGTATTTTCTGATATTTATATTTCAAACGGTAATATATCTAGCCTTAAGTCTTCGGCAATTGCCCATGCTACAACTGCCGCTGACGGTAGTGTTATAAAAAATTCTGAGACAATAACCGTTTCAGGCTTTACTACAAGGGGCGCAACTGCCAATGAATGGCAAAAGGTAAAAATAACCTTCTACTCGGGCGAAAATGAATCGGTTCGTTTTGCTGTAAGACCTGCTGTTTCCACCGACACCTTGGTTTATATTGATGATATTACTCTTAATGATGTTTCTATTTCAACTGCTTATAACCAAAAGGCGGCAATTCGCGCGGCTTCTAATACCGATAGTGTTAATGTTACCCAAAACGGATTGCGCGTTTATAATTCTATTCAATGTGATTGGTTAAACGAAGCCGAAGGCAATATTGTAGAGTATGGCTCTATGGTTGTTCGAAAGGGCTATTTAGAGGAAAACTACGAAAATATTGATGAGCTTGATATGGAGGAGATATTCCTTGCAGACGGCGGCATAAAAACAGGTGTTGCCTACCGTGCAGAGGGTGCAGAAACTATTACAGGTAGTGGGGCGGTAAGCCTTCTTTGGGAGGAAAATAATACTGATGATATTTTCGGTAAGAAGGTATTTACATCATATTTAACAAATATTTCTGAGAAATACTACGGTGATGATTATCTTATTCGCGCATACGCTATAGATGCCGAAGGCAATATCTTCTTTGGTGAAATTACTTCCGTTTGTATTTTCGATGTTGCTCAGGCAATATCCGAGGCTAACAGCTTTGAAAACACATTCGATAATGCGGCATTCAGCGCATTTGTAATTGAAAGCGGTTTACAGGCTGAATATGAGTCTTGGTGTAGTGAAAACGCTCTTGATGTTGGCGGATTGTATCAATCCCTTGTTGCCTAATAAATAACTTTTAAAAAGTTAAATATTTTATAGCTTGTTTTTGTGGTTTCTCCCCCCGTAATTCATAGCTATGGAAGTAAAATCACCCTCCGTTTTTTGTGGCGGAGGGTGATTTTAATTTTTTGTTTTTATTCCAAACAATCCTTATAAATCTTTAAAACATCATTTGCGGTAAGGGGAATAACGGCTTTGTTTAAATGCTCCCGTTCTGCTTTTTCTGCCATATCCAAAAGGTAGGTTTCATCAATACCGTATTCCTTGAGGGTACGTGGTAGCTTTAAGGTATTAAAGAAAAACTCCTCTGTTTTTTCTATTGATTTGTTTGCAATTTCAAAGGAGTCAAGATTTTTATCAATTCCCCAAACATTAACACCGTATGAAACAAATTTATCTACCGTATTTTCGCTTAAAATAAAACGGAACCAGCTTGGAGTTATGGTAGCAAGACCTGCGCCGTGGGTGATGTCATAATAGGCGCTTAACTGATGCTCCATAGCGTGACAGCTCCAAGGCTCGCCCGCCTTACCTGCGGCTAAAAGACCATTTATTGCAAGGGAGGATGCCCACATTAAATTAGCTCGAGCTTCATAATCATCAGGATTATTAAATACCCTTTCACCGCACTCTATACAAACCTTAAGCAGTGCTTCGCTAATTCCATCTGTAACAAAAGCGCCCTTAGCGTTTGAAAAATAAACCTCAAAAATATGGCTCATAATATCGGCAGTACCGCTTGCGGTTTGCCAAGGTGAAACTGTGAAGGTATATTCAGGGTCAAGAATAGAGCAAACAGGCTTTACAAGAGGAGATTTTAAAGCCTTTTTCTCATTAGTTTGCATATTGGAAATAACGGCGTTTCCGTTCATTTCGGTACCCGTTGCCGAAAGGGTAAGCACCGTAAAAATGGGAATAGCACTTGTTATAAGACTGCTATCAAGCAATAAATCCCAGGGGTTGCCATCATAACCTATAGCGGCTGAAATGGCTTTAGAGCAGTCAATAACCGAACCGCCGCCAATAGCAACAATAGCCTGTAATTTGTTTTCTCGGCAGAGCTTCACTCCCTCCACAACCGATTCAAGCTTGGGATTAGGCTCAATTCCCGAAAGCTCAACAAATTCAATTCCGTTTTCCTTTAATATTGATACGGTTTTGTCATAAAGACCGATTTTTTTAACCGAGCCTGAGCCGTAGGCAAGAAGAACTTTTTTGGCTATGGGAGCGACCTCCTTACCTAAGCTTTCAACTTGACCTTTGCCAAAGAGAATTTTTGTGGGTGTGTGAAATACAAAATTATTCATAAAATTACCTCTTTATAATTCAACAGTTTCTAAAACCTTTAAAAGCTCGGTTGCAATAATGTAGTGACCTGCTGAGTTGGGATGTACTCGGTCATTAGATAAAAGATAAGCGCTTTCCTTTTCCATAAATTTATCAAAAGCGCCTTGAACATCGCAGTAGTATGTTCCGTATTCATTGGCTAATTTTTTAACCACTTCATTATATTCGTCACACATTTTCCTAAGAGGATCATTTTTGTTTGGCTCTAAAAAGTAGGGGGTAATTAAAACCAGTTTGCACCCTGTATTAAGGGTTTTTTCAATCATTTTTCGCATATCAGATTCATAGTGGTGAATATCTAAAAGCTTTAAATCCTCAGGGAAGTTAGTGCCAATATCAAAATGACGCCAAACATTGTTGATGCCAATCATAATTGTCAGCACATCAGGATTTCGGCTTAAAACCTCATCATCAAAGCGCTCAAGCAAGGCTTTGGAGGTGTTTCCGCTAATACCTGTGTTATCTATCCAGATTTTTTGTTCGGGGTAGAGGGCACATAGCGCGGTGTCAATAAAATAAGCGTAACCACCGCCAAGGCCTGTATTTCTGCACCCAACGGGGCGGGCTCTGCCACAATCGGTAACGCTGTCACCCGTAATTCCAATTCTTGCATATTTTTTTAACATAAAATCACATCCAAATATGTTTTTTCTTGACAAATAAGAAAAGTATGATATAATATAGGTGAAGTAAGGTGAATCGTATAGATGTTTTCGCCCTCAAATGATATGATTAAAAAGATTTAACCGCACAGTTTGCAGACAGGGCGGTTATTTCTTTTTTATGACCGTTATTACAAGGGTTATAACCGAAATTATAACTATACTAAACTGAAATAAATCCTGATTATTTATGTACATAGGGCATCACCCCCGTTTCCGAGGGCAAGATTAAACCGCCTACCGTTGAAGACTCACCTTATTCCGCAGAATATTATAACATATAATTATAACATTTGCAATGATTTAAATGCTTATTAAATTTTAAAATAAAAGTAGGTTGAAGGTATGGAAAATGTAATTTTAACCAATATGTGTATGGTGTATGATAACAACGGCAATGTCCTTGTTCAAAAGCGAAAAGATACCGACCGTTGGCCCGGTATAGCCTTTCCTGGAGGTCATATTGAAGATAGTGAACCCTTTACAAATGCCGTTATTCGTGAGGTGTTTGAAGAAACGGGAATAAAAATAAAACACCCTAAGCTTTGCGGAACAAAGCAGTGGCAGACCGAAAGACAGGGTGTTATGGCTCGTTACATAGTTTTTCTTTATAAAACCAATGAGTTTGAGGGTGAGGTTCAGTCATCATCCGAGGGTGAAGCCTTTTGGGTAAAGCGTAGTGAATTAGAAAATATGCCCCTTGCAAATACCTTTGAGCATATGCTCAAAATTTTTGAGGATGACTCTTTGGAGGAACTGTTTAGCTACAAAGAAAACGGCAATTGGAAATTTGAGTTTTTAGGGTGATAATTCCGCCACCCCGATAAATTGGGGTTTGAAGATAAGATTGTATTAAACAGATGTAGGGAACAACCTATGTGTTGTTCCGCATAATTACCGCATTTTTTCACGGAACGGCACGCTGGCCGTTCCCTACGGTGTAATTCGCAATTTGTGCGATAAACCCCAATTTATAGACTTATTAGCGGAACGGTCAAGACCGTTCCCTATGTTTGTGTTTTTTACGGATGCGAAGCGAGATTTTGCCAAACGCACAAAATGTGTTGGGAATAAAATAAATCCTCTCCTTAGGGTAACACTACCTTAAAGGAGAGGATTTTTAATATGCTTATGTGTAATAAAAACTGTGCTTACAGTGATAAGGGGTATTGTTTGCTTTCTGCCGAAGAACATATTTCGGGCACGGCTAACGGATGCGACAATTTCAAACAAAGGCGAAATGTTTTCGCCAAATCAAAAGATAAGGTCAATGGCTTCTCTAACGGTGCGAACGAAAATAAGCTCAATGGAATTGGGGATAGTGGCAGTCATTAACTGCTTGTAACAAGACTTTGGCAGTACACACCTCTTAAAGCCTAAACGCTCGGCTTCTAGGACTCTGAGTGCTGCGCGGGGTACGCTCCGTATTTCGCCCGAAAGACCAACTTCGCCAAAGAAAACAATATCATCATCAAGAGGTTTTTCTTTAAGCCCCGAAACGAGGGAGAAAATAACTGCTAGGTCGGCGGCGGTTTCATCCAGTTTAAGACCGCCCACAACATTAAGATAGGTATCTAAATTACTGAAAAACATTCCGCAGCGTTTTTCTAAAACTGCTAAAAGCAGGTTCATTCGGTTGTAATCAAAGCCGGTAGACATTCTTCTGGGGTTACCAAAGCCCGTTGGAGTAACAAGCCCTTGAACCTCGGCAAAAATAGGACGGGAGCCTTCCATAACGCAGGAAACCGAAGAACCCGAAACACCGCTTACTCTACCCGAAAGAAGCATAGCAGAAGGGTTTTCAACTTCGGTAAGACCATTTTCAAGCATCTCAAAAACGCCGATTTCATTGGTGGAGCCAAAGCGGTTTTTGATACCCCTTAAAATTCGGTAGGAGTTAATTCTGTCACCCTCAAAATAAAGTACGGTGTCTACAATATGCTCCATAACCTTGGGGCCTGCAATGTCACCGCCCTTGTTTATGTGACCGACAATAATTATGGGTATCTCAAGACTTTTTGCAACGCGAAGCAGCATTGAGGTACATTCTCTAACCTGAGTAATGCTACCCGATGAGGAATTAACCCCTTCTAAATTCATTGTTTGAATGGAGTCAATTATTACAACATCGGGCTTGCTTTGGGATATTGTGTCACAAATTGCAAGAACATCCGTCTGGGATAAAACAAAAAGTCGGTCGTTGTTAATTCCAAGTCTTTTTGCGCGAAGCTTCAGTTGATTTACTGATTCCTCGCCCGTTACATATAAAACGGTGCGCTCCTTTGCGATATTGCCCGAAACCTGAAGCAGTATGGTGGATTTACCAATTCCGGGGTCACCGCTGAGCAGAACAACCGAACCCTTTACAAGACCACCGCCAAGCACACGGTTAAGCTCACCTATACCTGTGTCAAAACGGTGTTCGTTTACAATATCTATTTGGTTGATTGGGGTAGCAAGGGCAGGTGTGCCACGACCTGTAGCCATAGCAGGAACGGTTGAAAAGTTTTTGGGAGCCGACTGTGTAACGGTAATCTCCTCAAGTGTGTTCCATTCGCCACAGCCTGTGCATTTTCCCGCCCATTTTGGGTGCTCCAATCCGCAGGAGGTACAAACATACATAGTTTTGGTTTTGGGTGCCATAAATTTCACATCCTAAGTGTTAAAGTATTTTAAAATTCCGCAAAGCAAAGAAAAAGCCATTTTTGACTGATATTCTTCGGTTTGAAGTAAAGAAAATTCTTCAGGATTGCTCATAAACCCACATTCGGCAATTACTGCGGGGATAGGGGAGTAATAGAGTAAAAAGGTGGATTTTGTACCCGCCTTTACGGTGCGATGATTTTCATTTTGTAATTGAGATTTTACTGAATTTTTCAAACATTCAGCAAGTTTTTTAGAGCTATCAATTTTAGGGGCATAAAACATCTGCGCCCCCTTGGCAGAGGCAGATGAAAATTTGTTAAGATGAATACTTATTAAAATTGCGTCGGGATTATTTTTAAGTATCTGCAATCGGTTGTTTAAATCACTGCGTTTTCGGGCGGCTATTGTGGCGGTAGGGTCGCTTTCGGTTGATGAATCATCGGTCCTTGTGCAAATAACCTTAAAGCCCGAAGCACGAAGCATATTGCTAAGACTGTTTGCGATTTTTAGGTTAATGTCCTTTTCAAAAACATCTCCAACAACCGCCCCACCGTCAAACCCGCCGTGGGCTGAGTTAGCTAATACTACATATTTTTGTTTATCTTGTATATTTTGTCGATTTTTGACTGTGGAAAACGCCTAAATTTTCCACTCGATTTTGATTTCTCTCTTGCCACTCTTTTGGAGCTTTCCAATGAATATTTTGCTTATAAATTCATCAGCAATCTCGAATGTCAGAGTGTCAATTTTTCGGTACTTTTCGAGTATAGATTTAGTATCCGTTTTTTCTTCGCCGCCCATAAGTGTTGCAAGCTTTGATTTCAAAATTTCGATGCGTTTTTCTGTATCTTCGGATTCTTTTTGATAGCTTTCTCGGTATTTAGTAAACTCATTTACGCTGATGATACCATCTAATTTATCGGTGTACATCTGAGCCATTCGGTTATCGTTTCGCTTTACCTTTTCTTCGAGCTCAGCAATCTGCGACTGCAAGGTTTTAGCACCGTTCTTTTTCCTTTTAGGTGCATCTAACTTGCCAATCTGCTTTTTATCGTAGTATTTATCGAGTAACTTATTGATTTCATCTACTACGATTTGCTCTAACTCGTCAAGGCGAATACTGTGCTCATTATCACAAACTCCGTTAGTGGTTTTCCGAGTTCTGCAAGAAAGATAGTTATATCTTCCGTCACGCAGCTTATAACTCATTTTCCACATTGTGTTACCACACTCGGAACAAAACACCTTTTTTGCAAGCGAATAACAACTGCCACTTGGAATTTTTTGACCTCTGCCACGTGATAACCTAATCTCCTGTGCCTTATAAAAGGTTTCTTTAGAAATAATCGGCTCGTGGGTATCTTCAACAATATCCCACTCGCTTTGCGGCTTTTTACGGCGTTTACCCGTTTTGTAGTTTACAACCTCTTGTCTACCCTGCACCAGAGTACCTGTGTATTCAAATCGGCGGAGAATTGCATAGACAGCCGAATCGGACCAGGTTGTCCTCGGTGCATTGTTTTTCTCATAATTGCCGTTATAATACTTAGAGCCAAGCTCCTTTTTGTGAACACAAGGCGGCGGAATCATCTCATCATTTAATATTTTCGCAATGCTTATGTACCCAAGTCCACCAATATATAAATCAAATATCTGCTGAACTGTAGGCGCCGCAACCTCATCAATAATTAAATGATTCTTGTTATCGGGGTCAATTAGATAGCCGTAGGGTGCGAAAGAGCCTACGAACTCGCCATTTTTCCGCTTAACACTTAAAGTCGCTTTAACGTTGTCGGACAACTCTTCCAACTGCCATTCATTTACAAGCCCGTTGATTTGCCGTGTTTTTTTGTTGCCTTTAACGTTCGTGTCAATATTATCAACAACCGCAACAAATCGCACACCCCATTCGGGAAACTTTCCGTGAATGAAGTGTTCAATCATTTCCATATCACGAGAAAAACGGGATTGTGTTTTGCAGACAACTATCGTGCATCTGCCTTCTTCGCAGTCCTTGAGCACCTGATTCCAAGCAGGTCTTGAAGCGTCGGCACCACTGTAATCCTCATCACAGTAAATGCCGTTGATTTGCCATCCTTTCTCGATACAGTAGTTTATTAGCATCGTCTTTTGATTTTGGATAC
>SVPL01000079.1 GCA_015065925.1 Oscillospiraceae bacterium | reverse complement strand
TAGAAACCGTATTTTACATATATTTTCCCATCAACAACTTCATAACAAACAAGCAGCCGCATAATGCGACTGCTTGCGTAAATCTTTTTCATTTTAACTCTTTACCCCAACTATTGACAAAGAGCCTCATTTTTTACTTTTTTAGTAATTTAAAAAGATTTTGGAAACCCGTATTTTTTTACAGCCTCAAATACTAAAATCTTAAGCCTGTATAAATATTAACCGAAGCGGGTTTTACTACATCGGTGAATTTGGTTGTAACATTCTTAAAGGTCTTTTCTGCCTTGGCTAATTCAGCCTCGGCGGTTGGAGTGATTTCACTTAAAACCTGACTATGCTTATAAAGGGTTTGATTAATAGCCTTATCAAAATTAACGGTAATTTTATAAGGTTCAATCCAAGTATTAACAACCGTTACAGTCCAACTGCCATCCTCCAACTGAACTGCGCCAACGTGGATATCTCCATACCAAGAAAGATCTTCGTTATTTGTTCTGTAAACCTTACCGTTTTTATAGCCGTTATATTTTGCAAAAAGTCCCGTTGTGTAATACTGCTTTTTAGGTATATCTGAAACCAAAAGTGACGGAGCCGAGCCACATACGTGAATACCGTTTTCAAATTCACCGCCCGTATTAGTGTGGTCGGTCCAAAGCTGGTCAAAAATCGCCCAAAGAGAAATGTTGTTAATTCCCCTTTGCTGTGCCGCAATAGCACAAACAACATTTTGTAAGCCCACCCAGGGATTATCTACAACTAGTTTACTTGTTGATGTTTTACAGTAAAATTCATCTACCCAAAATTCAACATTGCCAAACTCTCCCGCGTCTTTAATGGTTTTCATATAGTCTTTAAACACGGGATCGGAAATATCATAAAAAACATTGTCCGACGGATGGTATGTTGATGGATAAAAATGGGACGACCAAACATCAAACATATCTGCGCAGTCGCGGTCCAACATATATTTTAAAAGTCCCTCGCCGTGTTTAATACTTTGATTGGGGCCCATATGCTGAACAAGATTATAAACTCCCCTATCCCTTAGCTTTTGCTGAATGGTTTTAACAACGAAGATATATTCCTCGGCAGAGCCACCTTCATAACCATAGGCAGGATGTGTATAATCGGGCATATTATTTGTAATAGTAGTAGGATAAGAAGGCTCAACAAAATAAGAAAAATGGCTTATGTTATTTATGCCCCTTGCCTTTGCCTGTAAAAGAAGCTGAGCTAGATTTTCGCCCATACGAAGACTTTTTCTTGCCATAAGCTCATAAGCCTCATTTTTGCACTGTGAAAAATCATAGCCTGTGGATTCGCCGTAAACATCGCCATAAACCAAATCCCGTATATACTGGGTTTCGGTTATTGAACTCATATCCAGCTGTGTGAAACCGCCAAGGTGCCAACCCGCCTGAAGCACAACATTAATATTTCGGCTTTCAAGGGCTCTGCAATAATTCCAAAAAGCGGTCATTCGCTCGGCATTCCAATCATAGCCCCTGATATTTTCATTCCACACCCAAGTTGTGCTGTAAATACCGCGAGCAAATCTAACCCCCGAATCATCAAGGCGGTCTAATTCAATTTTGCGCTGAGTATCGGTATAATTTCTACCGTGTCTATCCTCCATATAACCGTAGGCGTGATATATGGAGCCACTCATACCGCGATATTGTTCGGTAATAGGCGCCGCGCTATTATATACATATAAATTTTCTGAATAGTAATCGTCGTAATCTTCCTCATAGTCGTCGGGGATGTATTCTTCCTGACTTAACTCAATACCCTCCCAATCTGCAACATACTGGGCAAGGTGGGTTACATCCTGCAAATCACATTCCGTATCGCCGTTGGTGTCAAGGGCTACGGTTTGACAAACAACCTCCCAACCCGCCACATACTGAGCCAAAAGAACAATATCAGATAAATCAACCTCACCACTTAGGTCAACATCACCGGGTAAAAACGGAATATCGCCGCCCACTAAATAATCATCATCTAATTCATAATCTAATTGGTCTGCCGCTACCAAGCTGTTTACTCCGAAAGCGCCAAACATTAAGGCAACCGCAAGTAAAAGACATATAATTTTTTGCATTTTATAGCCCCCCTTTTTTTCATAATTATACCATCGTGTTGGTAATAAGTCAACTATCTCTGCCTAAATGTGAAAATTATTTAAAATACAATTCATCAACCCTTGTAATTCCCGCAGTTAAAGAACTAGTTTCAAAATCGGCTATACAATAAGAGTGCATTCCCATTCTGTTGCAAATATAAAAATAATCACCTATGTAAATTCCGCGAACATTATTTTCGGTTGCTTTTTGCTGTCCGATGCAAGGAATTGCAAGCTTCTTTTTGTTTCTAAATCTATTCTCATTTGTAAAGCCGAAAATATAGTAATATTTCTCTCCCGCAAAGCCTATAATATCCTTGCTTTTTGACACCGTTATGGCTTTATGGTTTTTGCCAATAACTGCACTTTTGCTATCACTTGCATAGGTTTTGCAAAGCTCAGAAACATTTTCAGGGTTGCTTATATCAAACATTGAAAGCTTTACGGTACCGCTTGACGAGGCGCCTATTCCAAGCAAAAGTCCGTCATCCCACAAATGCAGATAATTTGAAAATCCGGGGATTTTAAGCGCCGATAAAATTTTTGGGTTTTTAGGGTCTTTAAGGTCTACGGCAAAAAGCGGGTCAACCTGCTTGTAGGTTACAAAGTAACCTATATCACCAAAAAATCGAACCGAATAAAGGGTTTCGCCCTCTGCAATATCAACAATACTGCCAACAGTTTTAAGACTTTTATTAAGAATGTAAACTGCGCTGGTTTTTTCTGAACTACCGCTATCCGATTTTGTTGTAACAAGCCTTAAATATCCGTTATACTCATCCATAGCAAACTGATTAATAAGCCTTCCCGCTACATAGCCCTCTGCAATAGGAGAAATTTTACCATTTGAAATAGAAAAACTGATAATTCGGGTGGTATCCTGATATTTTTGTACCATTCCGTAATCCTTCTCATAAGAAAAACTAACCGATTCAGCCCCAATGTATATTGATTTTGTATTGGCATATACAATGTCGCCACCGCCCAACACCGATTTAGAATCAATAATCTTGCAATTCGTAATATCAACCGCCGAAACGGTAAAAAAGCTCTTTCTTATTTCACCGTCAAATATATAAATATTCTTTTCGCTTATTGCCTTTTGGTTGCCGCCGTTTACCGATACAGACGGAACATAACTGCATACATCCTTTTTATTCGGCTCACCGTAAACGCTTTGACTGGTGAAAAGGTACAAATTATTACCTATAAGGCGTGATGTGGTGTAACTTCCGCTTTGAGAAAATTCATTTTCAAGCTTTGGATTATTATAATCAGAAACATTATATATCTTAGCAACAACGCCTTTGGCATAAACAATTACAACAAGATAATCACCACTTAAATACATTTCATAGGAGTTAACCGTTGCGCCGCTATAGTTGCCTTTGGTAAGGTCAATGGTTGCCGCCTTTTCCATTTCACCGTCTTTGACCTTTGTAATGGTAACAGAATTTTTTGTTTTATCCAAGGTGTAAATACATTCAGCATCGTTTTTAACTATATCGGCTTCGTCAACGCCCTCAACCTGAATATTGGTAGAACTGTAATCATTCCCCTTATCGGTATAAGACTGGCCATAAGCATTCGCTGATAATTTTGATGACGTTCCTCCGCCTTCGTTTTCTTTAGCTTGCTGCTCGGTTTGATATATTGCTAAAAATAGTTGATAAATTTGGTTATGGGTAATGTTTGCAGGGACTCCCGCCGTATGTTTTATGGTAGGAAATTTAATGTTATATTTTTTAGGAGTCGATATTGTAGTTTGATTACTCGATAAACATTCCTCTACCTCATCTAAAGCTTCAACTTCAGACTCCAAAGAGCTTGAAATTTCACTTTGAGCACTCGATAACGATGAATTGTTATCTGTTGAAATGTACTGTTTTTCATCTAAAATAGGCAAACTAAACACCGAAACAGAAACAATTACCACCGCAATCGCCGCCGCTAATACAGCTATCCAGCGTTTTTTTGCGGGGGATTTTTTATGTACGGGAATAAGGCGCTCCTTTTCCTTTTTTATATCATCAAGCACTCTTTTCTCCAGTTCACTTGATATCTCTAAAGCGTCGAGCTCATTTTTGAATTTATCCTTAAACATCCAAATCAACTCCTTCCAAGGTGGATTTAAGGGTTTCGCGCGCCCTTGCCAAGCGGGATTTCACAGTTCCCCTTGCAACACCGCAAAGGTTTGCAATTTCTTCCACCGAATAGCCCTCATAATAATACATATAAACCACCGTTTTTTGGTGAATAGGCAAAGCCAACACCGCAGATAAAACCGAATTTTCGGAATTTACCTCAGGTGCATCAACATCTGTTAATCGCACCTGATTTATGCGTTTTGACCTCTTATAATATGTATTACTGCAGTTTATTGTGGCACGAATAAGCCAAGCCTTAAGGTGAACCTCATTTTTAATCTTTTCTGTGTTTTTCACAAGACGAACAAAGACCTCAGACAAAATATCTTCGGCATCAGATACATTGCCCGTGCGCAAAAAGGCGTGCTTATAAACCATTTTGGAATAGGCCCTAAAAGCCCTTTCGGCATCGGCTTTGAATATTTCTTCATCTGTTGGCGTGGCTATGGCAAATAAAAATGCTAACATTGTTCCTTCACTTCCACCTACATATAAAAATAGCTATTTTAACTCTATATACCTCAAAAAGACCGATTTGGTTCCATAAATTTTTAAAAATTTTAAATATTTTTTATAACCTGCTTTACAAGTCCCAAAGTTTTAACCCGTTCAACCTCGGCGCCCTCAAAACGGCGAGTCATATATTCGGGATTTATGGATAAGAGCTCAAGCCAATCCTCACCGTAGACATAATTTGCGCGTTTAACCACGCCCTCCTCATTATCTATAAGGAAAACGCCTATTTGACCGCTATCCACACTGTCCTGCTTATGAACTACTATAATATCTCCGTTTTCAATTTTAGGGTACATTGAATTGCCCGAAACCTTAATGCAGATGGTATTTTCGGCTTCCTCATCCGTTGTGATTAAAAGGGGAATAAAATCTATTATTTGATTGTTTGCATAACACCCAAAGCCCGCCGCCACGCTTTCAAAAAGGGGTATCATTCGGGTTTGCCCCTGCAAAATGCTTATTGCCTCACCGGGGAAGACTTTTGTTTTTTGCGCCTCCATTGGCACATCATAGCCCATAAGCCAAGCCTCCGAAACATTAAGCGCCTTGGCAATGGAAGCCACCTTGTCGGGCTTAGGTTCAAAGCTGCCCTTAAAATACTGAGACATTGCGCTTTTGCCAATCCCCGTGGCGGCGCAAAGCTCCACCTGTTTCATTTTTCTTATAAATTTTGCCTCACTCAAACGGTCGGCAAAGGTTGCCTGCTTCATAAAAACACTTCCTATCAATATATCGCACCGAAAATCCAAGGATTTTTCGACCTTTATTTACATAATAACACAAAAGTTTAGTTTTATCAATACTTTTTTCATATAAAATTAAAAAATGTTTAGATTTTATAAATTTTAGTATTGACATATCCCTATAGTTATGTTAAGATTTGTTTAGTAAAACTAAACTATTTCTATGAACGCCGGCTTATTTTTAGAATTAATTTAGAAAAAATACTATAAAAAATCTTAAAAAATCAAGGAGGTTTAATAAAAATGAAACTTGAAAACAAAAAGCTTGTAAGACTTATTGCCGAGCAGTATGCCCGAATAACAGAGCTTGAGGAGCAGTTAACCCTTGCCGAAAGCGTGGTTAAAACCCTCGCATCAGGTGGCAGTCTGCCCAAAGCAAAAAGGTAGGTAGCCTATGTATTTTTGCAACGGATGCAGGCACCATTTTGAAGCGCCACACATTTTCATAGAACGGCACGGATTTGCCTCACCGCCTTATGAGAAAATTGCGGTGTGTCCCTTTTGCCGAGATACAAATTTTGGAGGTGATGAAAGGAGGCGTAGATATGCCAAACGATAATTTTTACATAGTCTGCCCCTACTACCACAAGGTTCTTGGAAATCAGCTTTTTTGCAACGGTCTTTCGGGGGATAAGCGTTTTTCTACCGATGAATGTTTCAATAAGCAGGTTTTTTCAACAAGAAATGAGCGCAACCTATTTATTAAAAAATATTGCGGAGGTTTTAATTATTTAAACTGCGCCATAGCGGTTATTAATGAGCAATTGCAGACCGAAGATTAAAAACATCCCGCAATAAAAACGCTTAGCGTTCAAACCTCAATTTACCTATGACCTTCCGGGCGCGGAACGCGACTAAGCCAATTGCATAAAAACATCCCGCAATAAAATCCTCGTTCCGCCAACCTTTGGGCTAGGGAACGAGGATTTTTTATGCATATAAAATTTATTTAATATTCCATTTTAAACCTCTATCTCCATACCGTCAAAGGAGACTAAAAAGCCTTCCTTGGCGGCAATTTCTTTAAAATCTTCGTATACTGAATTTCCGCCGTTGTGAGAGAAATGATGCAATACAAAAACGGTGTTTTGGTCGGCAACACCCACCGATTTTAGCTTTTCCCTTATGGCTATACAGCGCTCTAAATTCATATGACCTATGTACTCAATATGCTTTGTGCCCTCGGTACAGTCAAGGGAAATAAGACTAATGTGTTTGCCGTATTTTTTAAGAATTTCCCAACTGCTTTTGGGATAATCACTTGTATCGTTGGAATAAAAAACCGATTTTCCATCCTTTTCAATTATGTAAATAAGTGGATTTGATTTTGGGTCGTGAGATGCCTCTAAAGCCGTTACTCTGTAGCCCTCAACCTCAAAAACATCACCTGCTTTTACAAGGTGAGTTTTAGCTTCAGTCATTCTTCCCGAACTAATAACTTCATCAATTTTTTTGCAACCATCCTTACCCACATAAAAATTAAGAGGTGGCTTTTCCTCGCTAAAATTGGCAAACCCCTTTTTACGCACATAAATATCTGGAGCGTAAAGATGGTCTTGGTGGGAATGTGTTACAAGGCAGTTTTGTATTTTATCCATAGGTAATTTGTGCTGAATAAAATGCCAATAGGTATCGGGCGGAAAATCTATAAGTAAAGTATTATCAATAATTGCCTGACTGCGTGTGCGAATGTTTTTCCCGCCTAGCTCCATTGACCTTTTGCAAACCTCACAGTCGCAAAACAAGGCAGGAATACCCTCGGCGGCGGCAGTACCTAAGTATTTAAGCTTCATTTTCAAAACTCCTTTGTTAAATTATAAATTCATCACCATCATTTGGTACAAATAGTGGGATTTTAGAGGTTTTAGCGGTGCTTTTAATGGTATCAACGGTAGCGTGGATGTCGGCACTGTAAATGTGGGTTATTGCCGCACATTTCGTAGGACAGTTAAGCAGTTTTTCCAAAATCACTTCCGCTTTAAAGTGTGCCGACTCGGTAACAATAAAGTCGGAAGGCTCTTTTTGTGCAATTTCGGGGAAATCTTCGGCGGTTTTGCCCTTTAAATCACCCGTGTAAATAAATCTTTTGCCCTCGGCTTCAAAAATAAAGGCAAAACTGGGGTACGGTTCCATATGTTTTGTGGGAATGGCAGTGACTTTTAAGGTGCCGTCATTATATATCTCGCCCTCGGTGGCTAGCTTTAGTCGAAGTCTGGCTTCGTCAAAACCATCCTTATCGGTAGCGAGCAACAAGTTTTTAATGGCATCTGAAAGCTCCTGCTCGGTTAAAAATATATCCATTTCCACCGCCTTTGAGTGCCAATTGCAAAGACTTATAAACTGCAACATTCCATAGGTATGGTCGGAATGGGAATGGGAAGTAAAAACCGCCTTGATTTTTGAAAAATCAAAACCCATTTTTATAAGAATATCGGCTACGGGAGCACCACCATCGATTAAATACGCCTTCTCCCCTACTTCAAGCAAAATTGATGAACAACTTCTGCTTTCAGACGGCACACCGTGTGAAGTGCCTAAAAATGTTATTTTCATAATAAAACCCACCTTAAGTTTTTGGCATTACAAGGATATTTTAACATACTGAAATACATTTTTCAATAAAAAAATTGGGGTTTATCGGGCAAATTATCCCGTTAATTGTAGGGACAGGCGTCCTCTGTCAAGTACGGATTATTTACAGTTTGTTCGGGACGATTGTTTACACTTTTTTTCTACGGTAAATCTTTTTTGAAATAATTTGTTTTTCTTCTATATCAACCTTTGCTATGGCGAATTCGCCATAGC
>SVPL01000078.1 GCA_015065925.1 Oscillospiraceae bacterium | reverse complement strand
CCGTTCATGGTTTCTAGTCAATTCCATTTTAACGGATTTTTGCCAAATATGCTCTACTTTTTTTATTTTATTTTTAATTTTTCTTCGTAGGCTCTACTTGGTTACCCCAACATTTATTATAGAGCCGAAAAAGATCGCAACAATCCTTGCAAGCAAGGATATATTGCAATCTTTCATAATTTTTATTAAATTTGTTCTAAAAAACACAAACCCGCCAAAATTCCAGCGGGTTTGTCAACGGTCTGAAATCCGCCGATTTTCATCAGCGGATTTTTGATTTTGGTCGAGGTGACGGGATTCGAACACGCGACCTCTGCGTCCCGAACGCAGCGCTCTACCAAACTGAGCCACACCTCGAAATATATTAAGTTTTATTAAGCCTTAAATTTTGAAAATAATTTAGGGACGCGCTGCGTTCCGCAGCAACCAGTTTGCGGTGCCCGAAATTATTTACGGCTCCAGGCGCCGAATAATTTCGACCGCTGCACCAACAACCACTCCCTTTATCTGCCACAGGCAGCGGTCGTGCTTGTTGCCACCAAACTGAGCCACACCTCGAAATATATTAAGTTTTATTAAGCCTTAAATTTTGAAAATAATTTAGGGACGCGCTGCGTTCCGCAGCAACCAGTTTGCGGTGCCCGAAATTATTTACGGCCCCAAGCGCCGAATAATTTCGACCGCTGCACCAACAACCACTCCCTTTATCTGCCACAGGCAGCGGTCGCGCTTGTTGCCACCAAACTGAGCCACACCTCGAAATATATTAAGTTTTATTAAGCCTTAAATTTTGAAAACAATTTAGGGACGCGCTGCGTTCCGCAGCAACCAGTTTGCGGTGCCCGAAATTATTTACGGCTCCAGGCGCCGAATAATTTCGACCGCTGCACCAACAACCACTCCCTTTATCTGCCACAGGCAGCGGTCGTGCTTGTTGCCACCAAACTGAGCCACACCTCGAAATATATTAAGTTTTATTAAGCCTTTAAAATTATAAGCCAAGAGTTATTATATAGATTTTTAATATAAATGTCAAGTTTTTAAAAGCAAAAATTTTAATTATTATTTTTGGCACTCCTCTTTCATATACATTATATAAGCGGAGTGTGATGTTATGAAAAAAGTTTTGTTTATTAAAAACGCCCTTGTTCTAACCGTTACTGCCCTTATATTAAGGGTAATCGGTATGGTTTTCAGGGTTTGGTTGGCGGGCAGTATCGGTGCTGAGGGAATAGGTCTTTATCAGGTTATTTTTTCGGTTTACATACTTGCTTCTACCTTTGCTACTTCGGGAATTTCCACTGCTGTTACCCGCATCGTGACCGAGCGACTGGCGATAGGCGACAAATACGGCGCTCGCAGAATTTTGTGTATTTCCTCCATACTCACCCTTTTAATCGCCCTTATTACAGTGGTTATAATTACTGTTTTTGCAAATCCCATTTCACAATATTTAATAGGTGATGTGCGCGCCTTTCTAAGCTTAAAAATCCTTTGCTTGGGGCTTCCATTTATGGGCGTTTGCTCCTGCTTTAGAGGTTATTTTCTAGCCAGACGCAGTACCCTGCCGCCTTCTTTTTGCCAGATTGCAGAACAAATTGTTCGTATGGTGGTAATAGTGTTATTAATAGGAAAATATGCCGATAAAGGGTTAACCTACACCTCTGCCGCCGTTTTAATGGGCGATTCGGTTGCGGAAACGGTTAGCTGTTTTTTGATATGGATTTTTTATAAATTCGATTTTAAAGGGGTTCGTCACAAGTCTGCCTCTGTTTTAAGTAAAAGGTCTGCCCTTTCAGAGCTTTTTAGAATTTCTCTTCCAATTTCGGCAGGAAGATATCTCCACACAGCCCTCCGCACCGCCGAAAGCCTTATAACCCCCAAGTGTCTTACCAAATATTCGGGCACCAAAACCGCCGCCCTTGAACAGTTTGGTATGATAAAGGGCATGGCAATTCCAATTCTGCTTTTTCCTGCTTCCCTTCTTTCGGCTGTTTCCACCCTTTTAATTCCCGAAATCACTGAGGCGGTTGCCGAAAAAAATAATTATTCGGTTCAAAAAGCGGTGGAAAAGGTTTTCTCCATAACCTCGGTAACCTCCTTTTTAATAGCGGGGATTTTTTTCACCGTTGCCAATCAATTAGGTCAGGTGGTGTACCAAAGCTCATCGGTAGGCTATCTTATAAAAGCTCTCGCTCCTCTTGTTCCGTTTATGTATATTGACCTTATTGCTGACGGAATTTTAAAGGGCTTGGATGAGCAGGCCTTTCTTTTTAAATCTAATGTTTCTGATTCGCTGGTTAGGGTTATACTTGTGTTTTTACTCGTTCCACACTTTGGAATGATGGGGTTTTTAGGCGTTATGCTTTTCAGTAACCTTTTCACTTCGCTAATATCTGTTGCAAAAATATTAAAAACCACTAAAATATCCTGCGATTTTAAAAAATATTTTTTAAAGCCTTTGTTTGCTGTGGCACTTGCTTCATTTATATCCGATAAAATTTGCTTTGCTATTAAGGAATACAATATTTTGTATATAATTTTGATTACTATAAGCATAAGTATACTGTATTTTGTTTTTATGGTTTTGGTTGGAGGCATAAAGGTTAAGAACATTATTACGAAAAAAAGCCGAAATAAACACAAAAAGTCGAAAAAGGTTTAAAATTTTGCTATTAAATAGAAAAATTTTAGACTTTTAAAAAAGCGCAAAATGTTATAGAATTAGATTGGATAATATCCTAAATATCATAGGGGGATATTGTGGATATTAGTAAGAAAAAAAGAGTAGGGAGAAAACTATGAAAAAGCTATTAGCACTTTTATTGGTATTTTTAATGTTAACCTTAACCTTTACAGGTTGTTCGGAGGGCACCAATGATGTATCTTCGGGCAATGATGTATCTTCTGATGTTTCGTCTGAGGATGAGGCTGATGAGGTTGAAGTTTCTTCTGACGAAGAACCTTCTTCAGAGCCTGAAGAAACCATTGAGGATGAACCTGAATATGAGGAACCCGAGTATGATTTCGAGGATGAGGACGAAGATTTTGAGGATGTTCCTCTAACTCCCGAGCAGCAACGCTTGGAAAATATGCTTGCAGGTGAGGATGAGGAGCTTAATAAAGACGCTCTTTATAGTGAGGGCGACCTTTCTCGTTTGGCAAAGGCTATGAATAAGTCTAAAGGCGGTAAGGAAGTAACTATTGTATTTTACGGCAACGGTACAAATACCGGTAGGCTTATGGACGCTTCCAATGCCGATAACCTTTATTGCTCGCTTGTAGAAGAATGGTGGGAAGCGAATATAGGTCCTTGTAAAATTATCAGAGCAGGTACCGAAAACCTTACATCTATTACTGCTTGTATGCGTGTAGATCACGATGTACTTCGCTACGAGCCTGATGTAGTATTCCTTGATTTTGCCGTGCAGGACGGTATTCAGTCTATGGCATCAAGTAACGCATTAGGTTATGATAATCTTATTCGCCGCATTTTGCAGTGCAAATCAGCTCCTGCAATTATATCATTGATGCTTACGGGCGCTGAGCAACAATCCTTTACAATGAACCCCCTTAACGCAACCCTTTTTGCTTCTGCTGCTAAAGAGCAAAAGAAGGTTGCAGAGTACTACAACCTTGCCGTAATTGATTTTGAGCAATCCTTCTGGGATAATTCAGTAGAGGTTGTTGAAGTAACCACCAAAAAAGAAATTCCCCTTATAAACTGGGAAACCATTTCTACCTCAAACACCGTTATGAATGATGATGGTCATATGATTTTAGCAGGTACCATTAAGTATTACTTGCAAATCGTTTTAAACAAGCTTGGTAAAATCTCCACTAAGGATTGTGCTTATCCAACCGAAGGCTTCTTCAGTAATAATAAGTATATGACAGGCTCTTATGTTTCTCTTGGTGATATTATTGAGGGCAAAGCTCAGGGTTATTCTTTGAATTTGGATACCCTAGCTTTAAGTAAGAACGAATATGCCTATACCGCTGAGAATATTGATAATCCTATGACTCCTATTATTAAAACTTGGCGTCATTTCGATTTTATTGAGGGGGTACACGACGAAAAGTGGGTATATAAGGAAGAAAATCCCGAATACCTTACCGTTACCTTCCCCAAGGCTATAGAGGGTGACTCCTACTTCTTGTTCAGTACAACCATGAGTGTTGGTACAAGAGCTCCTGATAGCAGTTCACCAATGTATAGCTATCATCCCATTACTGTTGAGTGTTATAATGAGGACGGCGGCCATTTGGGTACTGTAAAGCCCGCAACCTCAAACTTTAAAGAAACAACCACCCTTGGTAAATCTACAACCGTTAAATTACATGATGGTACTGCTAAAATAACAATTAAGGTTTATACCTCAGTGGGTTCTGTTTATTTACACGGTTTATCTAATTTTGAAAAATAAAAAATCAAATATAAGCGGCAGACTTATTTTTAGCCTGCCGCTTATTTAATAAATATTTAAACACAGGTGTTTTTATGAAAAAATTATTTATCTTTTTATTATGTTTATTAATTATTTTAGGCGTTACTGCTTGTGGGGCTGATGATACAGTTACATCTTCATCCTCCGAAAATAATTCAGACATTTCTTCTGAAGAGGATGTCGAAACCTCATCTGAAATAAGCTCAAAGGATAATAAAAGCTCTTCCTCTAAAAAAACAACAACCTCAAATCAAAAGGTTACTTCGACTAACAAAAAGCCTTCGGACAGTTCTAAAACAACAACATCATCGTCTAAAAAATATCCCGTAAGGCAAAAAAATATTTTTATTCGTAAGTCAAACAAAAAGTATTTTAAGTGCATAGGCCGTGGAGATGCGGCAGAGGTTACAAGCGGAATTACCCTTAACTGGAGCTGTGCTTCGGTTGAGTTTGATGTGGACTGTACAGGTGACTTGGCGGTTAATTTTTCAAAAAGCTCAAGCGAAACACTCCTTTATGTTGAAATTTATGTGGATGGCAAGCTGCTTGAAGAAAGAACAAAAATTTCCGCTTCGGGAGATTTTACCATTGCTACCGACCTTGAGCCGGGTGTTCACCGTGTGAAAATTGTTCGTCAAACCGACTGCGAAGGGCCAACCCTAACCCTTAATAAAATTTTGGCATATGGAACGCTGGTACAAAAAGCGCCTGAAGACCGCCCTCTTTATATTGAAGCGGTGGGTGATTCCAATCTTATTTGTTGGGGTATAAGGCTGGAGGATAGCTTCTATACCGATTTTTATAGCGGTACTGATGAGGAGAAAAAGGCAAAGCAATCTAAAGCCCGTAATAAGGAAAATCAGGACGGTACCCTTTCCTACGCTTATGTTGCCGCTGAAAAATTAAATGCCGACTCCTATATTTTTGCAAGACAGGGCGCAGGAATTGCGGCTACATATCATAAAAACAGCAAGGGTGAGGCAATTCCCAGAAGCGGCTTACTTCCCACAATGTATGAGTATTGTCATACATCGGGAAACAATAAATACACCACCTCCCGTTTGCCTGATATAATTGTTTTAGATGCAGGCGCAGCAGATTTAGTTACCGGCTGCCTTGCGGCTGTAAAGGACGGCGACAAATTAGGCATTGATGTTGACAGAGCAAATGAAATTGCCGTAGAATTTTTGAAAAACCTTAAAAAGAATAATCCTAAAGTAAAAATAATTTGGTGTTACGGTTTAACAAACAATAGCAAAGCTATGGAAGATTATGTTTTAAAGGGCGCTAAAAACGCAGGCGGCGAAGCCAACGGAATTTACACCTTAAAGCTTGCTACAAGCACCCGAAATGGTTATCCCTCTGCAAAGGAGCATCTTGCTGCATCTGAGTTGCTTGCCAATAAGATTAAGCAAATAACAAAATAATGGTGAATTTTAATGGTTAATATTGGAAACGATTGGGATGATATTCTGGCTTTGGAATGGAAATCGCCATATTATATTCTTTTAAGAAAATTCTTAAAGGAAGAATATTCAAGCCGAACCATTTATCCCGATATGTATGATATTTTCAACGCCCTTAAATACACCTCTTTTGATAGTATTAAGGCGGTTATAATAGGACAAGACCCCTACCATGGCGCGGGACAGGCTCACGGACTTTGCTTTTCGGTGAAAAAGGGAGTGGACATACCCCCCTCACTGCAAAACATTTACAAGGAGTTGAAGGACGACCTTGGAATTGAGCCACCGAGTCACGGATATTTGGTGGATTGGGCAAAGCAAGGGGTATTAATGCTTAACACCGCCCTCACCGTAAGGGCAGGGCAGGCGGCAAGTCACCGCGGTCACGGTTGGGAGCGTTTTACCGACCGTGTAATAGAAAAATTAAATGAGAAGCAAACCCCCGTTGTTTTTTTACTGTGGGGAAGACCTGCGGCAGAAAAGGCAAAAATTATAACCAATCCCATTCATTTAAAGCTGGAAGCGCCCCACCCAAGCCCACTTTCGGCATATCGCGGATTTTTTGGCTGTAAGCATTTTTCAAAAGCTAATAAATTTTTAGAATCAAAGGGTATTGAACCAATAAATTGGCAGATCGATTAATTATTGGTAAAAAGTAAAACAAGTTGTTGATTTTAAATTCTGTTTGATATATAATATATATGATTTTTTAAAATAAGGAGCAAAAACTATGTACGATAATTTAATGGACACTATAGGCTTTGTAACATCGGCTGACCCCGAAGTTGGCGAAGCAATGAAAAAGGAGCTTGAGCGCCAACAAAGAAATATTGAGCTTATTGCTTCAGAAAACTTCGTTTCCCCCGCAGTTATGGCGGCTATGGGCTCGGTTCTTACCAATAAATATGCCGAGGGCTATCCCGGCAAGCGTTATTACGGCGGTTGCTACTGTGTAGATATAGTGGAGGATTTGGCAAGGGAGCGCGCTAAAAAGCTTTTTGGTGCCGACCACGCAAATGTTCAGCCTCATTCAGGTGCAAATGCCAATATGGCAGCATATCAGGCACTTGTTAATGTGGGCGACACCATTATGGGTATGAATCTTGCTCACGGCGGTCACTTAACCCACGGTTCACCCGTAAATGCATCGGGCAAAAACTATAATTTTGTTCCTTATGGCGTTTCAAATGATGGTTTTATTGATTATGATGAAATGCGTAAAATTGCAAAGGAATGTAAACCCAAGCTTATTGTTGCAGGTGCATCTGCATATCCCAGAGCAATTAAGTTTGATGTTATTGCAGATATTGCTAAAGAGGTTGGCGCACTCTTTATGGTGGATATGGCTCATATTGCAGGTCTTGTTGCCGCAGGACTTCATCAAAGCCCTGTACCCTATGCTGATGTTGTTACCACCACAACTCACAAAACTCTTCGCGGTCCCCGTGGCGGTTTAATCCTTTGCAAGGCTGAATATGCCGCCGCTATTGATAAGGCAGTATTCCCCGGCAGTCAGGGTGGCCCCTTAGAGCACGTTATTGCCGCTAAGGCAGTTTGCTTTGGTGAGGCTCTTACTGATGAGTTTAAGGATTATCAAAGAAGAATTGTGGAAAATGCCGCCGCTATGGCAGAGCGCTTTAAGGAAAACGGTATTAATCTTGTATCGGGCGGTACCGATAATCACCTTATGCTTTTAGACCTTGTTGGTACAGGCATTACAGGTAAGGAATTAGAGCATCGTTTAGATGAGGTTTATATTACCGCTAACAAAAATGCAATCCCCAACGACCCCGAAAAGCCATTCGTTACAAGTGGTGTTAGAATTGGTACTCCCGCCGCTACTACCCGTGGTATGGGCGTAGAGGAAATGAAGCAGATTGCCGATTTCATTACCCTTGCTATTCGTGATTTTGATGCAAATGCAGATAAAATTCGCGAGGGCGTAGCCGAAATTTGCAAAAAGTTTCCTCTTTATAAGTAGTTTTTAATTTGGTATATAACCCCTTTAAATACGGAATAAAAATTAATCACAACAGAAATTCAAATCCCCTTAGAGTAGAGCTTTGAAAAATTTTCAAGGCCACCCTAAGGGGATTGTTGGTTTGAAACGCGTGATGTTTAGCAATTTGAAAATAGGAAATTGAAAATTAATTATTTAACCGATAAATTGGGGGTTAACGATGTGATTATATCAGACAGATGTAGGGAACGGCCAGCGTGCCGTTCCTAAAAAATGTGGTAATTATACGGAACGACACATTGGTCGTTCCCTACGCGTTTGAAAGGCGTTTCGCCTTTCAAACTACAATTTGACAACTAATATTTCGTGAATTATTATCGCTTATTGTTAGGGGTTAATAAAATCCTCTAAAAGTCTTGCAAATAAAAGGTTTTTCGCAAACAACTCGTTTCAACTTGTTATGACTTATTA
>SVPL01000010.1 GCA_015065925.1 Oscillospiraceae bacterium | reverse complement strand
CCAACAGTGCCGTTAGAGGTGAATAAGCCATCATCAGTAATAGTACCAAATGAAGTGTCTTCCAATTGCCAAGTAATATCCTCAGGCATATCAACTAATTCACCAACAAGGTTGGTAGCAATTGCACCGAACTGCACCTGAGAACCGGGAGTATAATATTCATTATCGGTTGTAATCTCTGCGCGAACAAACTCATCGGTAGAAGGTGCGGTAGTAATAACCAAAATACCGTGGGTTGTGTCACGAAGTGTACCGTCAGAGGGTGAACAATGCATTTCCATTTCTTCACCGGGACGCTGAGAGAAGAACTGTGAGGAACCGCCACCGTCACCGTTTATTGCATATACGCAACCTAACGATAACATAAAGTCAGCCATCTCATAGTTATTAAATCCTGTTGAATAGGGAGCCTGACGACCGTCGTTCATAACCATAACGATAGTGCCATCTTCCTTAATACCAACAAAGGAACGAGAAGCTGGATCAGTAGTATGATTCTCACTATACAGGTTTACGCCATCCTTAACAAGGAAGCCAAAGTTAGCGGGAATAACCTGCTCCTCCCAACCAGTGATTGGGTCGGAAGTAGCACGAATTTGTGTCTTAGGAATATCGGCAGGTCTTGCCTCGCCGTCCTTTTCATCAAAGTTAATTACCAAACAGGTTGCTGCTCCGGCTGTTTTGCCTTGGCTATTGGTGTACTGAACGCCGTCGAGAATAATATATCCCAAAGGCTCACCAATAAGTTCAGGGTGTGCAGCATAATAGGAATCGTTGTACCAACTAAGGCTAAGATTCATACCTGCAACAACATTGCCGTAGCCGTTTGCCTCAGCATAGGCAATTTGTTTATCCATTGTTTGTACACCGTAGTTGCCGGGTGTAGGAGTCATACCCTTTGAGCTGGGAATAACCTTGGTGTACTCGTTGTGAATATCAACCTCAACCACGTGAGCAACCTGACGGTGAGAACCTGCGGCATTGTTTAAAACAATTTCAGACTCGGAAACACCGGGGGCAAGTTCCCAATCTTTTTTGGAGACTAATTTGTAGTAATCGTCTTCGCCCTGAGTATACTCAACAACTGCAAAAGCATTCATAGGAAGCATACCGATAAGCATAACAATACTAAGAAGAATTGCTAGTAACTGTTTGTACGATTTTTTCATGATAAAACTCCTTTTTTATTTTTTAAAATCTATATAAATGAACTATAAAAACAAAATGCACTTATGAGGCTTGTGCCTTCTATTTTTACAATCCAGAATTGCCGTTTAATTCATATATTCGGTATAAGATTTTTCTAAATCCATTACAGAATAATAATGATGACCAACTTTTTCGCTTTCGGGTAAATCAGCACGCCAATCTCCGTATTTTTGGGTTAAATACTCATCATATTTTTCGGGAACCACAGCTCTAATTCCTTCAAAATCCATTGGTATGCCGTTGCCGTACTGCTCTATTGGTGCATATTCAAGTTTTTTCTGCCAATTTCCGTGATTGCACCACACTTTGGAATTTTTTGTAGGATATGCAGAAATGCTTTTTTCAAATCTTGCAATTGCTTTTGCCGTTTTTTTATGAAAGCCCAGAATTCTAAAAATTTTTCTTATAATTTTTACCTTTAAGGTGCAATCGGTATCAAAATTTGAGGAAAGTAATAGGTCATAATAAACCTTTTGAAATTCTATTCTTTTTTGAGCAAGTTTATTGGTGGGATAACCGTCTAAAGGGAAAATATCAATATATACACCGTGGTTTATTTTAAATTTGGCAACCGCCTTTTCAAAATATGCGGTATTGGAATTTCTGATTTTTGCAAATATACAGGGATACTTATTATCTGTTTTATATGTTTGAAGAAAAAATCCCTCGGGCAAAAGCTCCTGCGCTTTCTCGCAAAAAAATTCATAATCTTCTCTAGGTAATGCCACATCAACATCATCATCCCAAGGGATGAAACCGCCATATTTAACGGCACCGAGCGCCGTTCCGCAAACTAAAAAATATTTAAGATTAAGTCTTTCACATATCTCAATAAAGCATTTAAGAATTTCAAATTCCGTTTGTTGTAAATCGTTCATAAATCATTCCTCAAAGACTTAAAAGGATTTGCCTTAACAAATCGCCGTTATCTTTGTTACTGTGATATTTTTTGGCAGTTTCCATAGCCTTTAACACCACAGTATTCCTTATATTTTCATCAAAAAATGCCTTTTTAAGAGCATCTTCAAGTTCATCCCTTGATGTTGCAATTATGGCACATTGGTTGGAACGCAAATGCTCAATAGAGGCTATTGACTCGGGACCGTAAGCCATCAAGGGCACCCCCGAAGCCAAGCTGTCGGGAATTTTTGTGGATATAGAATGTTTAACCAAATCTATGCTTTCTTCATCAAAAGCCTCAACATGGAGAAGAATATGAGAATTAAGTAAAGCTTCTTCAAAATCCTTACCCGAAATAAAGGGGCATAAATTCACCGATTTAATACCCGAAAAACAGAAAAGAATTTGACTGTTTTTTTCTGAAGTATATATATTGAGTTTAAAATTTGTGCCCTTTTCTTCATTAATTAAATCTAATTCATTTCCAATCTCTGCAAGGGAAATATATCGGTTACAACAAATATTACCGAAATAGGATATAGTTGTGGGGTAGGCGGTAGTTCCTTGCTTTTTAGCAAAAACAAAATCACTGCCCGTCATAATTTTTTCGGTTGGAAGGGAAAACTCCTTGGAATACTCCTTTTTTAAAGCATCACATATAACAACCAATTTTGAAGTTGCCTTCATTAAACAGGATATTTTCCTCTTTAAAAATGCAACCCGTACTCGTGCTAATAATTTTTTTGGAGTCTTCACAAAATAATAATCATCACAAATATAAGTAACTATAGGTATATTTCTTTGTTTGGCTATTTTAAGCGCTATATCATAAAGAAAGGTTGATGGACCGGGCGCCACAAAAATACAGGTTGGGTTTTCTTTTTCCAGCCATAATTTAAGTTTTTTTGTATACCAATGAGCGCATTTCCACATTAAATCACGCAAAATCATTCTGATATCATTTTTATTTTTAGGATTTGTATATATTTTTTCATCCTGAGCATTTTCATACATATTGCTACTATCACAATGGGGAGTGACCTCGCCGCAATTTAACTTTAAACTGTAATAAGCCCTTAAAACATCCTTATCTGTAATACGAAAATAGGAGGAGCACAGGTCAACATCAGGTAAAGTGGGATAAATATACAGCTGGCATATTTCCTCCCTTTTTAGAGCAGAAAATAACGAAAGCATGGTTTTTCCCATATTACACTGGGTGCCTATTGGATTATGACTTATAACCAAAACCTTCATATTCCACCACCATAAATTAACAAAATAACTTTAAAATTCAAGAATTTTTACTTAATATTAACCTTTGCTATTATAAATTCTTCGCCTTTTTTTAATACTGTAAAGGGTATAACGCAAAACCAAAACAATGGTTTTAAATAAATTACATCCTATTGCCCTATAGGAATTAAAAAGCATTTTGGCAGATTTTATGCGACTTGCCGACTTCGAGTTGGGACACAAGCGATATATTAACAAGGGCTCATTAATTCCATAAGCAAATTTATGCTCACGCAATACCGTAAGCCAAACATAATAATCTTCGTGCATTGCATCGTTTGGCATTTTTACCAACTTCATAACATCAGACCTAATCATAACAGAGGAACAGGACATAATATTTTTGCTTAGCAAGGTTTTATAATCCAGCCTTTCAATAGCCTCCATTACATATTTAAAAGGTTTACCGTTATTATCTATAAAAGAAGATGCAGTATAACAAACAACCATTTCAGGATACTTTTTTAATAATCCCAACTGTTTTTCCAATTTTTCAGGCAACCACTTATCGTCACTATCCAAAAAGGCAATCCATTTACCATCAGCCAATTCAACTGCACGATTTCTGGTAAATGATACTCCGCTGTTTTTTTCATTTTGTAAAAAACGAATTCTACTATCAGCACTTGCTAACTCGGTTAGAATTGTTGCGGTATTATCTGTAGAACCATCATCAATAACAATAAGCTCCCAATCTGTTACAGTTTGAGCTATGACCGATTTCACAGCCTCACCAATGGTTTTTTCTGCATTGTACGCCGGCATAATAACAGTTATACTATCTGCTTTATTGGTTTCCATATAAACCTCCAACGCTTCTTTTAATCACATATAACCAATAAGCATTCGCTTTTCGCCGCAAGCTATTACAAAGCTTGATAATATTTTGCCTTTAAAACTACTTAGCGCCTTCAAATTTAAAAAGTACCTTAATAGTACAAAACAAAATTCTAAGCTCCAACCAAATACTTCTGTTTTTTATGTAATCAACATCGTATATTATTTTTTCTTCGGGCCTTAAATAATAACCGCCTTTAACCTGCGCTAATCCTGTGAGACCCGGTTTAACCTTCAATCTTTGATTAAAACCATGAATATATTCTTCAAACTCAATATAAAAACATTCTCTTTCAGGTCGCGGTCCAATCACACTCATTTCACCCTTTAAGATGCACCAAAACTGTGGTAGTTCGTCTAACCTGCTTTTTCTTAAAAACTTACCTACGGTTGTTATTCGTGGGTCATCATCACCATCAGACCACCTACAACCATCCTTTTCTGCGTCCATATCCATAGTTCGAAATTTAATTATATCGAATTTCTTACCGTTTAAGCCTAAACGTTCCTGCCTGTAAAAAACAGAGCCCTTTGAAGTTGATTTAATAACTAAGGAAATAATTAACATAGGTAACGCCAATATTATTAGCGCAATAACCGAAAAAACTATATCAAAAACTCTTTTAAAAAAGGCATATTGTTTAGAAGTATGAATATTACCCAAATCTTCTATATATATTTCATCGCAACGCTCATACGGAGCTATAACAGGTATTGGGGGGATATTGTTAGCTATTTGGCTCTCAATCTCCGTCATTTAGCGCACTTCCTTTCGTCTTGTAATACCTACCCTTTTAATTTATAAAAAGTCTCAACAACTAATTCTGTTACGGAATCTATATCGGCATAAAATTCCATAAACTCTTCGCCTTTTTTGGATTCTCCATTTATATCACAAATGCCTAAAAATTCATACTCGGTAAATTTATTAGCAAATTCACGAAGCTGAGTTACCGACCTATCTGATACAATATACTCCGCCAATTTTAAGGAAGCATCTACAGTGAAGTTCTCATCTTTTTTAACGGCTTGAAGCGTTTTATTATAAAGCGCATTTACAAACTGCTTTTGCCTTTCCATTCTGGAAAGATTATCGTCTTCCTCAAGCCCTTTTCGGCTTTGAACATATTTAAGTGCCTGTTCGTTTGTTAAGGTAACGGTCTGCCCTTTTTGAAGAGTATCATCCACTCCCGTAAAATCATCCAACACCGTAAGCTCAACTCCGCCAACCAAGTCGTTAAATACAAGCACCGAATCTAAAGCAAAAGAGATATAATGGTTCACTTTAGAGTCTAACAAAAGCCCTGAAACGGCGTCCATAGTATTGCGGCAACTAACTTCCTTACCGTTACCATAGGTATGTGCCAAAGCTATTTGTTTAACGGTGCTGTCTATTTTGTTGCCATTAACTCCTAAGATGTTAACATCGGTCATTGTATCGCGATTTATTTGAATGGCACTGAATTTTTTTGAAGTATTATCAAAAACAAAAAGCATTAAAAAATCCGCACTTTGGTCATTAATGTACGAATCGGAACTAACAAAATCGGCTTTTTTATCCAAACCAATAACCAAAAATGACTCAATATTTTCCTTTAAAACATACTCCTTGCCACCAAATTCTATGGCTATTTCTTCAGACTCATACACGGGAAATTCGCCTTGTTGCTTATCCCAAATTCTTAAAAGCAACAAAGCGCCGGAAATAAAGAAAATTATTACGAATACCAAAGCGGCATATTTAAAATATTTACTTCTATCTCTCTTTGATTTTCCCATAATTACAATCCTTTTTTAGCATAATTCAGGTAGTTAGCTTGAATCACAGGGTTAGATATATTAATTTATAATCTATACTTATTTTAAGCAGAGTACTTTTTAGATTTCTGCCACATAAAGAATGCGCCGCAAGCAGAAGCAAGCATAACTATACCGTAAACCACAAAAGATGTGCTTGAGGTATTTGCCACTTCATTAATACCTGTTTGAGGAGATTTAGTACCATCTGTATTCACAACTATTGCATAAGGTCCAAAATCATTAGCAGTAAACACAAGCTTGCCGTCTTTAATCTTAGCATCAACGATTTTCCATTCTCCGTCAACATATACCATTAAGGCTTTGAAGTTATCAAGGGTATCAGCCTTTAAAACTAAGCTTTGTGCTTTTGAAGAATTAGAGCTGATATTAAACAAATCGCTTACAGCAAGATTTCCACTAAGCTTTTCATTCAAATCACTAAGACTTTCAGCCTGATTAATAGACTCGTAAGCATCTTCCAAAGCCTTGCGTTCTGCATCGGGAAGAGTGTGACGCTCAGAATAAGGTGTGATTATTACTGTTGAATCGTCACCCTCTAATTGAGGTGCAGAGTTAAGAGAAGGACTGTTTACAAAACCACCCTCAGCCAATGCGGTAACACCAAAACATATTACCATTACCAAAACCAAACATACAGATAATAATTTTTTCATCTTAAAATCATCCTTTCAAAAAATAATTATGATTTTTTAAATTATTCAAGTACAGAATTACCATACTTGTTAAAGCTACTTATAAAATCTTCACCGAATTTGCGTCTTATAATCTCATACGCATTACCGATTTCAGGCGGCCTTTCATCAAGACTGTGACAATCCGAACCCAAAAGCTGTATACCGCCATTCTTTAAAAGCTTCAACGCCTTGCGTTTGGTACGCGCATTTGTAAAAAAATCAGCATTCGCTTGCATTAATACGCCTGCATTAATAAGCCTTTGCATTGTTTTGGAGGATTGAAACTTTAAAGCCCTTTCAATATGAGCAAGAATTAAAACAATGTTTTTTGTAGTTGCTATTTCAACAAGCTCCTTTACGGTGTATTCCGTCCAGCTTGCTATGGGCATTTCTATAAGGAGCAGCCCTGTTTTTTCAATACAGAGTCTACGCAGCTCCTCCAAACGACTTATTCCCGAATAATACTTAACCTCTGCACCCAAAAAAATCTTAAGGTTTTTAGGTGTACCGCTGTTTTTTAATTCATCATAAGCCGCATTTCTGCGTTCAATAAACCTAAAAACCGATTCATTATCCGCTATAAAATGGGGTGTTGCCACAACCGTTGTTACTCCCTGCTCCGCCAATAATTCAAGAAGTCCTTTGCTTTCCTCTACATCACGGCTTCCGTCATCAACCCTTGGGAGAATATGACTGTGCCAATCTATCACTCGGCTTCACCGTAAGGGGCTTGCTTATAATACTTATACCTTTTATAGTATCTGTATTTTTTGTATTTACCATATGAGCCCCCTTCACTCTTTGCTTCATTCATAACACAACCCAAAATATTAACATTGGAAAGATTGAGTTGCCTGAAGCAATGCTCCAAATCTTTTTTCTCGGTATAATCTTCACGAATAACAACAATCATACCTGTTATAAGACTTGAAATTGATAGAGCATCTGAAACAATATTAACCGGCGGAAGGTCAATAATAATATAATCAAATTTCTCTCTTAAACTGGAAAGTATGCTCTCCATTCGGTTAGAGCCCAACAATTCCGAAGGATTTGGTGGTATTTCACCCGAAGGCAAAATATACCAATTATTTAAAAGGGTAGACTGAAAATCCGAAATTTGAGCCCCTTTACCCATAAGTATATCGGTAAGCCCCATTGAGCTGTCGATACCCATTTTTTTAGCAATAGACGGTATTCTAAGGTCGCCGTCTATCAAAAGTACTTTACTGCCCTTTTCGGCGAGAACATAAGAAAGATTAATTGCCGTAGTGCTTTTACCCTCACCGCGCATTGAGCTTGTAACACCGATTACAGGACATTTTTCATCTTCGGGTAATGTAAAATCCAAATTGGTTCTTAATAATTTATACTGCTCCACCGCAGTAAATTCTAAATTTTTATGTAAAGTTTTTTGTACCTCACTTGTGGTAAAAGGAGTATTTTTTCTTTTCTTTTTAAAAAATCCCATTTATCTTCCCATCCTTTCATTAAAAACTAACGCCTATGCGAAGAATAGTAAGCATATTGCTTGCCGCTTGCACTTGTAAGGCTAGGCACCTTTGCAAGAATGGGGTATTTGTAGGTATTAAGAATATATTCTTCATCGTGAATGGTGTTATCAAGCAATGCAAATATCATCAATATAATTACAGATAATATTCCGCCAAGCACTAAACCTATAGCCGTATATTTTGTGATACTTGGAGAAATTTTTTGAAGCTCGGGTATTGCCGAATCAACAACAGCCATAGAAGCACCATCAACAATTTCGGAAATTCTAACAGGTAGAACCTCGGCAATGCAATTAGCTATGTTAGAGGCTTCGTAGGGATTGCTTGTGGTTACCGTAACACGCATAATTTCGGTGTTATTAGATGGAGAAGAAACTATCATTTCAGAAAGCTCTTCATAATCATATTTTACATCGGCTTTTTCAATAACACGCTCTAAGGTGGTGCGATTGCTAAGTATTTCTCCATAGGTTTTTACAAGACTTTGAGCTGCAGTAATCTCAGAGGAGCTTATACTAAAGCTTGTGTTTCCAAGTGAGAACGAACTATTATTTACATAAAGCATTATAGATGATGAATACTTTGGAGTTATTAAGAAAGCAGAAATACAAAAGCCTATTGCAGCCGCCAAAATTCCCGATACAATAATAACCCAAAATCTTTGTACTATGAATTTTATTATATGTAAAATGTCAATTGTATAATAATCGTTATTAACGCCATTATTATAATTATTTCCTGATACATTAACTTCATTTTTGCTCATTTTTAAGGGAACTCTCCTTCAGTTTAACCAATTAAGTCAAACTTGATATAATTATACGAGATTATTATACCATACTATATTAATAAAATCAAGGCAAAACATTAAAAAATTAATGCAAAATAACCTATAAAAAACCGAATGCAACTCCACACAATCAGTAGATTTACATTCGGTTTTAAAAAATCAATCTATATTGCTATAAACTACAACAGCATATGACGGGATGGTATCGGATAACTTATTATCCACCACTATCTCGCCTATAGGAGAAAGCTGTTTTGCCTCCTCATCAGGCTTTATGGTTGCAGGGTTGTAAATTCTCTTTTTAAGTTTTACTCCGCCAAGAGTCTTACTTAAATTAAGCTCAAAATCACGCTCACCGTCAAAGGTATTTATAACGGCAATACCGATTTTCCCCTCGGGTGACACGGTAATAGCGCCAAATATTGGATCGCCGCCCGTCAGCTCATAAACCTTTGTACCTTCGCTACCGCCCATATATTTAAACATAAGTCCCGTAGCATAGAACGAGGGATGAGGTGTTTTTGATTTAAATAAGGTTGGCATAACTCCCCAACAATGTTCACCGTCGTGCCAACAATCTCTGCCTTCTGAATGACTATTAGGCCATAATTGGTCAAACAAGGTCCACATAATACTTGTTTGTGCACCCGATGTCATAAGGGCAAGCATAGCTGCAGCAAGACGGGTAGCATATATTGTGTCATAGTGTTTATCCATATGCATACCGTTAACATTGTATTCATCAAACCAAAATTCCTTGCCTTCAGGTACATACTGCAAGGCGGTTTTCACCCAACGGTGCCAATCGTAATAGGCGTTGGATGAGGCAAGACCTGCCGACATAGAAAGCCAACCCCATTTTGAGGTTTTAAAAGGAGTATCTGCCAGATAGCATAAGTTTGGATCTGCAAAATCAGGGTTATTAAGCAGATTTTTATCTTCACCCTTTTTGGTAACAACAACTTTTTTAAGATATGCACCCATTTCATCCGGCTTAATGTCACCGAAAACACCTATGCAGACTTCACTTGCATCACCTGTATTAAAGGTATGAGAAAATTCCAGCCAATCGGTGGTAAGCTCTGTTGCATCTACCATTTTAGTGGATTTTAAATTTAGTCTTGTTGTGGGTTCGCCGCCTGCAGAAAAATAATTCCCCTGTAAAAAATTGTCGGGCTCAAAAGCACCAAAAAGAATATTACCGCTTACATATTTATCGTTTTCGGCAAAGGCTTTAATAGTAATTGTCATTTCATAGTCGGTATTGGGCTCTACTAAAACATTTTGCTGAATTCTGCCGCCCGCAACCTTTAAAACTATATTGGTTTCACCGAGTGCAAAGCCTGAATTTTCACCCGCCCAGCTACCAAGATAGTTATGACTTGAAAAAACATCAATATAATCCTTGGTTCTTTCGGCAACAGATTTAACCATAATCGAGCTAATGGTAGAGCCCTCATTTGGGCCGACCATTTTAAACAAATGACGCATATTTTCTTTAACAAGACGGTTATGTACAGCTTCAACCGCATCGCACCAGGTATCATAGCAATGATTATAACCTTTGGGAAGAATTCCTGCGCCGTTCTGAGACTCGGTAAACATTATAAGGTATTTTACATTGGTTAAACCCTTTTCAAAAACAAGGTATTTAAGGGTTTGAATAACCCACTCCACATAACCTGCAATAGCAACCTTAAAATCTAAATTTTCGCCGTCGGGAATATGATAATTCCACGAGGTTCCGTTTATACACCCGGGATTGTTCCAGCCCGCCTGAATTGCAACATCAATTCCACGCTTTTGGAGTCGCTCGCACCACTTGATAAAACAATTCATATTGTGGGTATTGAAATCCCATTTGCCTGTTTGCTCATTATACTCGGCAAATCTCTGCTTATACATTGTGCGGGCAATTTTCACGCCAAGCTCGGCGGCGCGGTCGGCTTCTAATTCGCATTGCTCCTCGGTATAAATTCTGCCGTTGGCATCCTCCATACCTGCATATCCGTGATAAACAGCGGCATTGCCTATAAAATTACTGTGCACAGGACTATTCAAATCTGCATTTAAAATATATTTTGACATATTAAAACCCCTTTCGAAGGTCTGTTTTTTTACATTATAAAATATTATTATAAATTAGTCAACATAAAAATATTATTAAAGGATGCCTATATTAACAAAATACGTTCCTATTCGTATATTGACAAAATTTGTTATCAAAAGTATAATTGAAATATAGTAATAAAAAACTTATTTTAAAAGAGGTAGAAAAATGAATTACAAAAGAATTTTAGCCGTTATTCTTGCTTTAATTATGATTTTCACCCTTTCGGCATGTGATGACAGCTCAAGTAAATCAACCGTTTCTAATTCTTCCGCAATAAGCTCTTTAGATGTTACCAGCGATATAACTTCGCAAACCACAACCTCGGTTGCAACAAAGCAAAGCAGTTCTACCGCTACAACATCAAAAAAGACCACCACAACGGTGGAAGCATCAAGTGTCAATACATCTAAACAAAACACATCAAGTTCTACAACTAATAAAAGTAAGGTTACCCCCACGCTTTATAAGGTTACAGATAAAAAAGGAAATATCGTTTGGCTTTTTGGCTCCATTCATATTGGCAAAAAGGACTTCTATCCCTTACCTGACTATGTAATGAATGCCTTTGAAAGTGCCGATGCTTTAGCGGTTGAATTTGATTTGGTTGCCTTTGAAAAGGATACCGCCGAACAAACAAAGGCAATGGCAAAATTAATTTCTCCCAACTACTCTACCAAAAGCCACCTTGTAGGCGACTCGGCGGCTTCGATATATCGCAAGGCGGTTGAAATTCTTGATAAAAACAATATGTACAATTCGTCATTAAACGATTATTACAAGCCTGTTATGTGGAGTACATTGATAGATAATCTCACCTACCAAAAGGCGGGTGCCGCATCGGAATATGGTGTAGACCGCCACCTTTTGAACAGAGCAAAACAAAAAAAGAAAAAAATTGAAGAAATTGAATCGGCAGAGTCACAATACAGTATGTTAGCAGGATTTTCCGACGCGCTTCAAACCAAGATGCTTGAGGATGCCATAAAAGGCTATGAAAGCAATACTGCTAAAGCTGAGCTTGATACACTTATGGGGCTCTGGGGAAAAGGCAACGCCTCCGAGCTTGGCGAACTGCTTAACCAAGACCTTAGCGCCCTTATGAATGAAACTGACACACAAAAGCGCGAAATACTAAATGAATACTACACCGCAATGTATACCGACAGAGAATACGTTATGACCGATTACATAGTAAACGCCCTTAATTCCGGAAAGGAAGTCTTTGTTTGCGTTGGTGCTGCTCACATAGTGCGAGGTTCAAGCATTATAGATCGGTTAAAGATTGTTCATAAGTGCACCGTTGAGGAAGTAAAATACTAAACATAAAAATGGCTTAAAATAGCTCGAAAACTCATAAAATTACTTTTAAAAAAATGCGGAAGAAGTTTTGGTTTTTACTTCTTCCGCATTCTTAAATTTTTATATTTTTATATTCCATAGGCGTAACGCCTACCTCTTTTTTAAAAATTCTGCTAAAATAGTGTGAGGAGGAAAATCCGCATTTTTCGGCTATTGTACTCACCGAATAATTATCGTAAACAAGCATATTTTTAGCCTTTTTAATTCTAATTTCGGTTATATACTTAATGGGGGTTTTGTGATAAGCCGAAAGCATTATTCTGCGAAGGGTTGATGGACTTATATAAAATTCCTTGCAAATATCCTCAACCGATAAATCACTTTTTGAGTAGGTTTTATCAATATAATCGGCTATTCTTTTGGTTTTTGAAAAACTCTCGGCACCCAAACCGTTTTCAACATACTTGTTTGTAAGGTCGGCAATAAGGGAATAAAGCTTACCCTTAAGAGCAATTTTTGCACTTAAATCTCCACTTTGCCATAGCTTCAAAAGCTCCTCAAAACGGGTTACAAAAAGCTCGTAATGCTTTGGGGTAAAAACTTTAAAAAGCCCAAGCGCTTCAAAGGAAAATTCAGAATCTGTTTCAAAATCCACAACAAAAAAACTGTTTTTAACCCCTACCTTGCGTTTACCCGAATAAAACAGTCCCTTTGGCAGGAGTAAAACATCACCCTTGTTGGCAGTAATTTTCTCCCCTTCAAAATCGTAGGTTATGCTTCCCTCGGTAAAAAACACAATGCCGTCGTTAGGGCGGGCAAAGGGTGTGCTTCTTGCCCAAGTAAAGGTGGAGCAAAAGTACACATCCTCAATTTTTGTTATGGTTAAATCAAAAACGCCTTGGAGCTCTGCTTCGCTATTGATTTGGGGCATATAATCACCTCTTTTAGCCTATATCCGCCATTATAAAGCATTTTTAAAAGTTAGTCAACACTATTTTTATAATTAAATTTTTTTGATTAAAAAATGCACATTTATGGTTTTTATATGTATTTACATTATTCTTAATTTAAAATACAATTAAATCACAAATACATATAAATCAAAGGGGGTAGTTCAATGGGAATAATAGTATCTGTAAAAAGATTTGAAATTCACGACGGTGACGGAGTCAGAACAACTCTGTTTTTAAAGGGTTGCCCCCTTAATTGCCGTTGGTGTCACAATCCCGAAAGCATTTGTGCTTTGCCTACCCTTTTTTATAATCCCCAAAAATGTATAAATTGCGGTGAATGTTCAAATATTTGTGATTGCCACACCACCCAAAATTCACTGCATAATTTCAAAAGAGAAAACTGTATTTCCTGCGGAAAATGCGCTGATGCTTGCCTTGGTGATGCCCTTGTTTTGTACGGCAAAGAATTTTCGGCAGATGAAATTCTACCAAAGCTTTTAGAAGATAAGCCTTTTTTTGAAGAATCAGGCGGTGGCATCACAATTTCGGGCGGTGAGCCTTTAATTCAGTCTGAATTTTGCACTGAGCTATTAAAAAAATTGAAAGAGCAGGGCGTTAACACCGCGGTAGATACCTGCGGATTTGTTAAAAGAGAGGATATTGACCGCGTTTTGCCCTTCACCGATACCTTTCTTTATGATATTAAGGCTATAAATCCCGAGGTTCACAAAAAATGCACAGGGGTTACAAACGAAATAATTTTAGAAAATCTTAAGTATATTGACTCTTTAAACAAACAAATAGAAATAAGAATTCCCTTTATTCCAACTATGAATAGCGGTGAAATGAGGGCGATTGCAGAGTTTTTAAGCAATCTTAAAAGCGTTAAAAAAATTAAAATTTTACCCTACCATCCCTTTGGCGCATCTAAATATGAATTTATGGGTAAAAAATACGCTTTAAACATTCCTATTCCTTCTGATAATGAAATTAATGATACTATTAAAATTTTTAATGAGTATGGGTTGGTTGCCATAAAGGAGTGATTTTTGATGAATGAAATCTGGAATACATTTGAAAAAAATAAATCCATCTTAAAAGAAGAATTTAACCGCAGAGATTTTATAAAATCCAGCGGTATTCCCGTAGCCCTGCTCGAAAAAAGCTGTTTTGAAATGGCAAAGGATAACTCCATTTCGATAAGACGGCGCAAGGCTAATATTACAAGCTTCATTATGGAAAACGCAAAAATCTCTCTGCTTTGCTGCGGTTGGTTCGCAGATAGGGTTAATCACCATTCTATTTTCGCCAAGGTTAGAAAAATCTGGCAAACCGAGCTTCTAACGGGCGAGCTAAAGGAACTACACCAAAGCCAAAAAAGGCAAATAAAAGACCGCGCCTTTGTTTCGGATGTGGATTTTGGTCACACCTGCCCCGATTTTGAAGCGGTTTTAGAGCTTGGTATCCCCGGAATTATTAAAAGACTTGAGCAAAGCAGAAACTCTTTAAGCTTGGCGGGTAAATTAGATAAAGAAAAAGCAGAATTTTTTGAGACCGCCCTTCAAGTGCATCATTCAATGATTACGCTTATTATACGCTTTGCAAATCAAGCCAATTCACTCTCTAAAAAGCATCCTAAAATGAGGCTTGTGGAAAAGGCTCTTTTAAATCTTACAAAAGGCGCACCTAGCGATATTTTAGAAGCAATGCAGCTTTTAAGCATATACTTTTTCTGGCAAAGCTACATAGAAGGCACAATTGTTCGTAGCCTTGGAAGATTAGATGAGCTTTTATTACCTTTTTATGAAAAAGACCTGAAAAACGGCAAATACTCAAAGGAACAGATAGTTGAACTTTTAAAGCACTTTATGTACCGCTTTTATGCCGCCAATATTATTGCCAATGTTCCCTTTGCCATAGGCGGAAAAAACAATAACAGTAATAACCGTGATGAATTTGCAAGTCTGATTTTAGACACCTATTCTTCACTTGATATAATTAGCCCAAAACTGCATATACGAATATGCGAAAATACCGAAAATAGTTGCTTAGACAAAGTATTTTCATCAATAAAAGCAGGTAATAACAGCTTTGTTTTCACCAATGACAATATAGTTATATCGGCGCTCCAAAATATTGGAATAGAAAAAGAGGAAGCCGAAAACTATGTTATGATTGGTTGTTACGAGCCTGCCGCTTTTAAAAAGGAAGTACCCTGTACCTGTAACGGACAGATTAGCTTACCCAAAGCTGTGGAATATGCCCTGACGGGTGGAGTTGACCTTTTTTCGGGTAGAGAAAATGGAGTAAAAACACCTATTCCCAAAACCTACGATGAATTTATTGCAGCCCTTAAAACGCAAATAAAATATTTATGTGATATTGCAATTAAAAGGGTTTGCGCATTGGAGGAGCATTATCTCAGCCTACACTCCTCCTCTATTTTCTCGGCAACCCTTGAGGAATGTGTTTTAAATGGTATGGACGCTTATGAAGGTGGTGCAAAATACAATAATTCATCAGTTTGCGCCATTGGTCTTGCTAATGCAACAGACAGTATTTTTGCCATTAAAACACTTATTTTTGAAGATAAAATTTTAACTTCAAAGGAACTTTGTAAAATTCTTAAAGCTAATTGGGTGGGCTATGAAAAATTACGGCTAAAGGTTAAAAAACTCCCTAAATACGGAAATAATATAGCGAAAATAGATGCTATAGCAAACGATTTGCTAGTTTTTTCTGCTCAATGCATAAACAACATTCCCAATGCCAGAGGCGGTGTTTTCCGTCTTGGTGCATTTTCCATAGACTGGCGGGAGACATTTGGAAAGGTTACTGCTGCCTCGGCAGACGGAAGGCTTAAGGGAGAATATCTATCTAAAAATCTTTCATCATCGGTAGCTATGGATAAAGAAGGTGTTACCGCTATGATTTCCTCGGCTGGAGCTTTTGACTACAAAAAGCTCCCCGATGGCGCCGTTCTTGATATTGTACTTCATCCATCATCGGTAAAGGGCAAGGCGGGAAACACCGCAATGCGCGCCCTTGTAAAAACCTATTTTAAAATGGGCGGTATGGCAATTCAGTTTAATATATTCGACCCGTCGGTTTTAAAAAAGGCTCAAAAAGAGCCTGAAAAATATGCCACCCTGCAGGTTCGCCTTTGCGGTTGGAATGTGTATTTCACCGACCTTTCAAAAGAGGTTCAGGACGAATTTATTCTGCAAGCGGAAAATAATTTATAGAGCAGATTAAATAATAAAAGTATAAAAAATAGGGAAGAAGTGAAAAAATCATCACTTCTTCCCTATTGATTTTTTGGCTTATACATCCTTTGAAATTAAATCCTCAAAGGTTTCTCTTTTTATAATTACCCTTGCTTCGCCGTTTTTTACCATAATTGCGGCGGGGCGAGGAATTCTGTTATAGTTACTAGCCATTGAGTAATTGTATGCTCCCGTTGCCAAAACAGCCAAAATATCGCCTGTTTCGGGGGTTGCTATTTTTATGTTTTCGCCTATTAAATCTCCGCTTTCACAGCATTTACCCGCAACCGTAGCTACAAAACCACCGGGTTCTTCGGCTTTATTGGCAATTACTGCATCATACTTAGCACCGTAAAGCGCATAGCGGGGATTATCGGTCATACCGCCATCCACCGAAACATAGGTACGAATACCCGGAATAGTTTTAATGCTACCGACGGTATAAAGGGTTATTCCCGCAGGACCTACTATACTTCTGCCCGGCTCAATAAACACCTTTGGAACCATAATACCAAATTTATTGCAAGAATTTTTAAGTTCACCCGACACCTTATTCATAAATTCAGAGTAAGGAAGTGGCTCATCCTCATCGGTATAGCGGATACCAAAGCCACCGCCGAGATTGAGTTCACTTACCACGTGGCCTGTTTTCTTTGTTACATTAGCAATAAAATTTGCCATAACCTCTGCGGCAAGACAGAAAGGATCGGTGGAAAAAATCTGCGAACCTATATGACAATGGAAACCCGAAAGGTTAATATTTTTGGCATTTATTGCCTTCTCAGCCGCCTCAAAAGCCTCGCCCGTTTCAAGGGTAAATCCAAATTTACAGTCATTTTGTCCCGTTTTAATAAAATCGTGGGTATGTGCATCAATGCCCGGCTTAATGCGAAGCATAACGGTAACAGTTTTGCCCATTTCACCCGCAATTTCACTAATTCTATCAATCTCGCCAAAATCATCAATAACTATATGACCTATGTTATTTTCAATGGCGTATTTTAATTCTGTATTCGTTTTATTGTTGCCGTGGAAGAAGATTTTTTCGGCGGGGAAGCCTGCCGAAAGGGCGGTATAAATCTCACCACCCGACACGGTATCCACACCTATTCCTTCATCATTTGCAATTCGGTACATTTCCTTGCAGGAAAAAGCCTTACTTGCATAAAGCACCATACCGTTACCGTCATAGTAGCGGTCGATTGAATTTTTAAAATCTCTGCAATACTCTCTGATGAGTTGCTCATCAAAAACATAAAGCGGTGTGCCATACTGCTTTGCAAGCTCTACAGTATCGGCGCCGCCAAAATATAAATGATTGTTTTTTATACCAAGTCCGTATTCCATTTTATTCTGCTATCTCCTCAATAATTGCCCTGATACGCTCTACACCCTCGCCCTTTTCGGCTGAAAAAGGTATAACCTCTACATCATCAGGCAAAAATGCCAATTCTTCCTTAAAGGCTAAAAGACGCTTTTCGCGCTCAGATTTATTTAACTTATCACTTTTGGTCAGTACCACCGTAAAGGACAGCCCCGTTTGAAGCAAAAAGTTAAGCATATCAATATCATCTGCGGTAGGGCTATGACGCATATCTATAAGTGAAAAGACATTTTTAATATTTCTTCCCTCATTAAAATAGCCCTCCATTAAACGGGCGAAACGCATTTTTTCATCACCCGATATTTTTGCATAGCCATAACCCGGTAAATCAACAAGGCGAATACCCTCTAGCTTATAAAAATTAATGGTTATGGTTTTCCCCGGTTTGGTACTGACTCTGGCGAAGGATTTTCTGCCCAAAACCTTGTTAATAAGACTTGATTTACCTACATTAGAACGCCCCGCGAAGCAAAGCTCGGGTAAATCTGACTCTAAAAACTGATTTGGAGCACCAAAAGCGGCTTCAAAGCTAACATTATTGTAATTCATAATAACTCCTAAATTTCATTTAAGGTCTTGCTTTAGCGGGGTGGACGGTTTTTCTGCCATAAGCGGCAGTTATATTGGGGTTTTGCTTGATTTTTTTACAATCGGTCAAGGCAACCTCTAAAACCTGCTCTACCCTATCTACGGCAACAAACTCTATTGCCTCACGCACCTTAGGTTCGATTTCCTCTAAATCGGGTTCGTTTTTCTTAGGAATAATAACCGTTTTAACCCCTGCGCGGTATGCCGCCATAGTTTTCTCGTTAAGACCGCCTATGGGAAGCACTCTACCGCGAATGGTAACCTCACCCGTCATAGCAACGGTGTTTTTAACGGGAATACCCGTTAGCGCTGAAACAAGGGCGGTGGTCATTGTAACACCTGCCGAGGGACCGTCTTTGGGTACTGCGGCTTCGGTAGCGTGAATGTGGATATCTTTATTTTTATAAAAATCGGGGTCTATTCCGTAAGAATCGGCATTGGCGCGCACCCAGGTAACGGCTGCCGACGCAGATTCCTTCATAACATCACCCAAAGAGCCTGTAAGCTCTATTTTACCTGTGCCTTCAACCGCCAAAACCTCCATTTGCATAATTTCGCCACCAACGGCAGTCCAAGCAAGACCGTTTATTATGCCTACTTCTGCCTCGGGCAAAATACTCTCGGCGGTATACTTATGCTTGCCTAAAAATTCGGTAAGATTTTTGGAAGTGATTTTAACCTTTGCCTCTCCCTCGGCAATTTTTCGTGCCGCTTTACGACAAAGGGCGGCTATTCTGCGCTCTAAACGGCGCACACCAGCCTCACGGGTATAAAAATCTATAAGGTCGGTTAAAACTGAATCCTCCATTTTAAAGGTTTTGGAGGTTAAACCGTGCTTTTCCATCTGCTTTTTAACAAGATGCTGTTTGGCTATTTGGAATTTATCCTCCCTTAAATAACCGGGGAGTTCAATAATATCCATTCTGTCAAGAAGCGGAGAGGGAATATTTTGAGTATTATTTGCGGTTGTTACAAAGAAAACATCGCTTAAATCAAAGGGGAAATCTATATAATGGTCTACAAAGGTATTGTTTTGCTCGGCATCAAGCACCTCTAAAAGAGCTGATGCGGGATCGCCCTTATAATCGGCGGCAAGCTTATCAATCTCGTCTAACAAAATAAGGGGATTTGTACTGCCCGCCGAGGTTATTGCCTTAATTATTTTACCCGCCATAGCGCCAATGTAGGTTTTACGGTGACCGCGAATTTCAGCCTCATCGTGAATACCGCCAAGAGCAATTCGCTCAAAATTTCTGCCCATACTTTTGGCAAGGGATTTGGCGATAGAGGTTTTTCCCACTCCGGGAGGACCCGAAAGACAAAGAATGGTGCCCTTGGTATCGGGCTTTAAGGTAAATACGCTAATGGTTTCTAAAATCTGTTCCTTTATCTTTTTAAGACCGTAATGATCTTTTTCTAATATTTTTTCTGCCTTTTTAACATCGGTATTAATTTGAGTTGTTTTTCCAAAAGGCAAGGCGAGACAGGTATCAAGATAAACCCTTATAACGGTTGCCTCGTGTGAACCCGGAGGCATTTTTGAGAGTTTGTTAACCTCATTTTTGAGGATTTCTTTTATTTTTTCATTAGCGGGGAGAGCCTCTACCTTATTATAATAAAGAGAAAGCTCGGCATCGGGGTCTTCCTCACCGTAAAGCTCACCGCTTATAACCTTAAGCTGCTCACGAAGGTAGTAATCGCGCTGATTTTCCTCGATATTTCTATGAGTTTTTTCATTGATTTTGGCATCAATTTCGCAAATTTCAAGCTCTCTTTTAAGGATATCAAGCACAACCTCAAGCCTTTTAACAGGGTTGAGTTGCTCTAAAACATACTGTTTATCATCCACGGGAATGGGAAGTGCGGCAGCTATGTAATCACCCAAAAAGGAAGGATTTTGGGAAGACATAACTGTGTTTTTTATATCCTTTGGCATTTTGGGTGTAAAGGTGGTGAATTTTGCAAAGGCTTCGTGAACACGGCGAATTAAGGCTTCACGATAAGCCGCCTTTGTGCGGGATACCTTTTCATTTAAAGTGGTTACGGTAGCATAGGTTGTATTATTTCGGGTTTCAAAGATTTCAAGCCTTGCACGCCAAACACCCTCTACCAAAACGCGCACACCGTCATCCGAAATTTTAAGCACCTGACGCACCCTTGCAACGGTACCTACATCATAAACATCCTTGCGAGTGGGCTCATCCACTGCGGCATCGGTTTGGGGTACTAAGAATATAAATCTGTCGCCCCTCATTGCGGTTTCCACCGCATTTATGGAAATTTCGCGACCAACATCAAAATGTATTACATCGTGGGGAAAAACAACAAGTCCCCTGAGTGCTATTGCGGGGATGGTTAGTTTTTCCACCGAAAGATTATCTAAAACTTCTATTTTTTTATTCGTTATTGACATTTTTTCCTCCGAAAAACTTAAAATCAATCATCATTATTATCCGAAGAAGAAACGGTATCAGTAAATACACTCTCCTCTGTTTCTTCTTGGTTTTCAAGCTCGTCCTCAGGTATATCCAATCCCAAAGCACGACGCTTTTCAATATCTTCACCCTTATGCTCGGCATAATAGGGGTCTATCATATATTTTTTTATGGAAGGGAAGGCAAGGAACTGCACAAGCAAGCCTTTAAATCCGGGCACCACAAAAATTATAAGCGCTAAGGAAATAATCATAAAATATGCATTTATATACAAAAGACAGAAAAGTCCAAAATAGATTGCTCCAAAAAGAATAGAAACAAGCACATTTTTAAAGAAGTTTAAAAATACAAACTGAAAACTGTTTTTAATCATTTGCTTTATAGTAAGACTAAAGGTAATGGTCATAGTCCAGATGTAGTATTTTATATAGGTAGCTACAATAGCAAGAGCAAGGGCAAGACCAAGACCTATAATTTCCAAAAGCGCAAGTTCTTTTAAATCGTCGCGTGTAATATAGCTCCAAAAATACCATATATCCAAAGCCAAAAGCGCAGTGATTACCATATTAATTGCACCAAGTGCCAAGGACTGCTTCCAATTCTTTTTAATTGTTTCAAAAAAGTCTTCAAGCAAAAAGGAATGTTTTTCACGGCTTATGCTTCTGGCAACATGAGTCATACCTGCTTTAGCAAGTCCGTTTGCGAAACCTAATGATAAAACGGATATAAGCGTATATACAAAGCTGACTGAACAAAGTCCCCAAAAATTACGGAAGTAAATATCAAAAAAAGCAAAAAAGCCCTTCTTTTTACGCTCGTTTTTTTCTACACCCGGTCCTTCTTTATAATAACTGTTAGAGAAAAATCCCATTTAAAGCACCTACCTATTTCTCGTTTTTATAAACTATTTTTTCTTTTAAAATTGTGTGACGCACACCCATAGAATAACCAAACACCGCAAAGGCGGGCAACGGCAAAAGCACCAATGCAAGGCACAAAAGCTCTGAAATGGATATTGAATCAAGCCCATTTGTGATAATCATATTATTAAAGGCAAAGCAGTTGTAATTGAATATTTTAAACAAGCTAACTGTCCAATGGAAGGTATTTGAAATTTTTGCAATAACAAGTATTAAATAGGTTACAGCAAATGGAATAACAGCTACCAAGCCCGCTTTAAGTCCGCGAAGCTTGTCCAACGGAGCATCACCAAGCTCGTGCTTGTCGGCGTCGGCATTGCCTACATTCCAATTAACAATATATATAAGAGCGCCCCATACAACCAACGCTATTATTTGAGAAATCCAAGATACCGCGCTCATTGCTGACTCGCTTAACTGATTAGGAATAGTTTGCTTGTAATAGCCTTCCTTATCCATATATTCGTTTAACTTTTCATCCACCCAGTCTTCAGGCTCCTCACCTGTATACATATATGTATATACCGTTTCAAAGTTTTCCCCGTCTTCACTGTAAAGCACCTCATAACCCAAGGCTTTATAGTTAACGCCCGTCACCACAAAGGTTATGGACATAAATATAACAAGAGATAAAAATGTAGCTAAAAGAGTTCTGAGAAGGCATTGTACCGATAGCTTTGAAAAGGACATTTCGGTTTGACCAATTCTTCTGTTATATGACATTTTGGTTGTCTCCTTAAAAAATAATAGAAATATATTATACGATAAATATTAAGTACCGTCAATAAAAGCAACAAATTATTCAATAAAAATTAATTTATGGGTTATATTCTGCCCTCTCGCCGCCAATATACTTTGGTCTGGTGTAGGCGGCAAAAAGAGGTGCCTCACCTATTTTTTTAACCTCTAATCTAAGGGGAACCGCAACTCTTTTTAAATGCATACCAATAAGGGTTGCTCCAATATCAAGTCCTGCATCGGCTTTAATTTCTTCAATAAGCACAGGACTCTTCATTTTTTTATAGGCGATGGTTGCAAAAGAACCGCCTGCGTGCATTTTAGGTACTGCGCATACTATTTCGGCATTTTTTGCAGCTTCCAGCTCTACAACAATTGCGCGATTTAAATGCTCACAACACTGTGCCGCCAAATATATGCCGTTCTTACTTAAAATCTCATTTGCGCCGTCATAAATGGCTTCGGCAATATCCAAGCTACCGCTTTTGCCGATTATGCCGCCCCCTACCTCACTGGTAGAGCAACCTATAACAACCGTCATACCCGATTTAAGATTGCCTTTTTTAATAAGCTCGGCAGTAGCCAAGGCTACTGAATTTTTGATTTCTGATAAAGACATAATTTTCACCCTCTTATTCGGTTGGATATTTAAAATCCCAATTTTCTTTTGATTTAAGCACCGAAAGATACCTTTCAGCCTCATCTACTGCTGATTTCAAATTCAAGGATTTGTAATTTCCACATTCAATTTCACTATTGCCGAAAACCTCACCTGTATGAGAAATTATTTTCTCAAGCACCCAAATAACGGTTTTTAAGGTTTGGGAGTGGTCGGCATTGCGAATAAGCAAATAAAAACCCGTAGCACAGCCCATTGGCCCAAAATAAATTACCTTTTCGCCAATATCACTATTACGAACATAGGTAGCAAAAAGATGCTCAAAGGTGTGCATAATGCTATCATTCATAAAATCGCCGCAATTTGGCTTTCTTGTTCTTAAGTCATAGGTTGTAATATCACCGTCAATACGGGAAAGATAAATTCCCTCGGTTATAAAACGGTGGTCAACCTCAAAGCTGGCTATTCTTTGCATTTAAATTTCTCCTTATATAAGCTGTTGTCCGTTTATATCTAATTTAAAGTTAAGTCCAAGTCGCTCTGCCGCTTTACGGCAAAGAATCATTCTGTCTAAAAATATTTCAAAATAATCCATTACCGAACCGTAAGCAGTATCAATTCTAAGCTTGAGTTTAATTATTTTTCGTTCCTTTTCAATTAAAAGCTCGGAATTAATTACCGAATAATTAACCCTATCGTGAATATCGAAATTTGTTTCGTCATTATTACGAACCCGACTTCGGCGAACATCCGACTTATCGGCAAGGATAAGTGCGGCGGCTACTGCATTTACAGGTACTCCCACACCCTCATCGTGATTACCAATTGCCGAAACAACGGCAGCAATATCTGCGGCATCCATACCAAGCTTATCTAAAATACGAAACGCCATAACTGCACCGCTTTGAGAGTGCTCTACCCTATTTACAAGATTTCCGATATCGTGCAAATACCCTGCGATTTTAGCAAGCTCAACCTCACGCTGGGAATATCCCAATTTAAAAAGTATTTCTGCCGCAACGGTAGAAACCTTTGTTACATGAGCAAAGCTGTGCTCGGTGTAGCCAAGAGCTTTTAGAGATTCATCTGCTTGAGTAATATAAACCGAAATTGCAGGATTACTTTTAATATCTTTGAATGTTAACATATAACTCACCCAGTATATAAATATTCATAATATTATCCCACAAAACATTTCATAATGCAAGTCCTTTTATGGGATTTTTCTATAAAATATCGGATTTTTTAGGTTAATTATCCCTAAAATCTGCAAGTTATCCCAATTTATTGAAAAAGTATGCTTTACTATGTATAATGATTTTACACCTATTCGCAATTTTCGGTTGATTGACTTTATGAATTCGGTGTGATATAATTTTTATGGTATATATTTTTTGGAGGTATATTTATGAAACGCAAAATTTTATCCTTTTTTATGGCAACAATTTTACTTTTTATTACCGTTTCGGTTGGATTTGTTGTAAATTCCGCAAGCCAAAATCTAATTTCAAACGGTGATTTTAAAGAGTATTCTAACAACATTCCCGCAAATTGGAATGTGAGTTTAAAATCCAACACAACCGCTCAGGTGGTTGAAAATGTCAGCATTGCAGACGGCATTACTGCCAATGCAGTGAAATTCACAACCACGGCTACAAATTCTCAAAGAAGCGAATTTTATTACACAGGAAAAGTGAAAATTGAAAGAAACACTACCTACACAACCACATTTTGGGTAAAATCGGACAGCATTGCAGGCTTCAAAGCCTATATGTATGAGCCTACATATACAGATACCTCGGGCAATCAAAAAACCAGCAACATTGCAGTCGAAGGACAAAATATCTATACCTATACTTATGATAACGGCTCAACCCGAGTAATACGCACCGATATCGCCCACAGTTGGACAATTGCACAAACGGGAGCTGTTATTGACAAAACATCCACAGCTTCAATGTTTATTTACCGATACAACGGAACCAATTTATTTCCTTCTACTGATTACCCAAATCAAACCAAAGCAGGTGAATGGGTGCAAATTATGCACACCTTCAAAACAGGTGATGACACAGCACATATAGCTGAGGTTTCATACGATTTTGCTATTCCTGAAGCTGTAGACGGTGAATTTTGGATTGCAAATGTGGTTATGACTGCCCAAAGCGATAATGTAGAAACTCCCGAAGCATCTATCACCGATAGCCTTGAAGACTATGCAAACGGCACTCTTTTGGCTCAAATTACGCACACAAAAGCCATTAACGCAACCGATACTGACTGGACGGAAACTTCATATTTGAACACAACAAAAGACGGCAAAGGTATCTATTATGTAGATTCAAATTACAGTGGCACATTTCGTAAAGCTACCGTTACTACCGCCGCCGCACGCACGGGTAAAAACTCTATTTCGTTGCAAGCTCCATATAGTTATTTGGGAAGGAAATTTACAGGACTTGAAAAAAATACCCGATATACAATTTCCTTCTACGCAAAGGGTAATTCATCATCACAATTCGGCGATTTAATTGTCACCACAACCAATATGACAATTTATAACACCAACGGCTCTATTAAAGCTAATACTGAATTTATTGCAAGAAGCAATAACAGATATACCGCAAGTGATGTTTGGAGCGAAGCTACCATTACCTTTAATTCGGGCGATAACACCGAAGTTATGCTTTGGACAAATTACTTAGGCAACTCCACTCTTTATTTAGATGATTTTACAATATCCCAGTTACCAGATTTATTTAAACCTTCTGTAAACAATAGTGCCTTTGGCACGGTTAGTCCCTCTACCGAAATTGAATGCTACAACGGAAAAAATGCAACCGTCACCGCTTCACCAAATCCAAACATAAACTTTATTGGCTGGTATATTAATGATAAGCTTGTAAGCAGCGATACCGAATTCACCTTTGAATATTCCAATGGCTACCAAGGCTTAACCGCTGTTTTTGAAAATATACCCGGAATTATTAACGATGATTTAGAAGAATATGAAAACGGCACTCTTTTGGCTCAAATTACGCACACAAAAAACATTAGCGCTACCGATACAGACTGGACAGAAACTTCATATTTAAATACAGCAAATGATGGCAAGGGTGTATATTATATAGAATCATCTTACGGCGGCACATTTCGTAAGGCTACCGTTACCACAGACGCCGCCCGCACAGGCAAAAACTCTATTTTGTTAAATGCTCCATATGGTTATTTGGGAAGGAAATTTACAGGTCTTGAAAAAAATACTCAATATACAATTTCCTTCTACGCAAAGAGTGCATCTGCCTCACAGTTCGGTAATTTAACTATTACCACACCCAATATGACAATTTATAACACCAATGGAACTATTAAAGCTAATACCGAATTTATTGCAAGAAATACTGCTTTGTATACCGCAAGTGATGTTTGGAGCGAAGCTACCATTACCTTTAATTCGGGCGACAACACCGAAGTTATACTTTGGATAAATCACTTAAGTCGCACCACTCTTTATTTAGATGACTTTGCAGTATATGAATACATAATGGCAACCGTTAATGCCGAGCGTGGCGGTGATGTTAAATTAAACTACGATCCTGAAAAAATCCCCGTTGGAGCAAATGTCACTGTAGAAGCTACACCTTATTCGGGAAACACCTTTATATGCTGGCGTGATGAAACAGGAAAACTTGTATCTACATCACCCAAATACACCTTTACAGCAAACACAAACTTTACACTTACTGCTTTGTTTGACGGTAACAATATGCCCGAATTTGATGCATTTTCTATAGAGGATTATGACGGCACCTTTGAAAACGGCACTATTGGCAATTGGTATTTTGAGGATACAATAAGCGGATATGCCTCTTATTGGTGTTCTGCTGTGCGTACTACCGATAACGCATACGAGGGTGATTACTCCATAACCCTGCGTTCCCGTTACAGAGATGCTGTTCTGCCGATTAATGTATATGCACATACAAATTACACACTAAGCTTTTACATAAAATTTGCCGCTACAGATGATGACGCATCAATAAGCTATGCCGCAGTCTTACCCTATAATAAAGCAAATCCGCATTCAACTAACAAAATTTTTGCCACGGCAGACATAACCCCATCCAATGAATGGCAAAAGGTAGAATTTAACTTTAATAGCGAAAGCTGCACAAATCTTAAATTTATACTTCGCTATACCACCAATAGTTTAAACAATGCCGATTATGTGTATCTAGATAACATTTCTCTTGTTTGCAAGGATTACACCGGTCCCCAAAGAACCGAATTCTTTACACCGGGTAATATAGATGGCGATGATGCTGATAATGCCAATCTATTAGATCTTATCACATTAGCGCAATATGTAGCAAACTGGGAAAACATCTCGGTAGATACAAAGGCGTTGGATGTTAACGGCGATTCATTGGTTGACCTTGAAGATGTACTTACTCTTTCAAGAGTTTTGGCAGGTTGGAACAGTGTTAAACTCTCCACTTCTCCATACATTTCCTATCCGAATTAAATATTCAGAATTTAATTTAATAATATAAATAACCAAATATCTCTTTATATAAACTAATTCCCAAAGTAAATTCCACCATAGAATTCGCTTTGGGAATTAATTATTTTTTTTAAAAATCACTCCAATTATAAAATTTACCATTGCAATTGGACTTTAAATATGATAGAATATATTGAAGTTTTATTGTTTTCTGCGAGTTATTAAAAATTTGTTTACACAAAGACAATATTTCGCAGATACTATAAATATGTATTTTAGCGACCTGCATTTTGACTCTTGCAGGTTAACACCGAAATATTTGGAGGTAATTTCGAATGATCGAAGTAAAAAATCTTTCCAAAAGATATGGTAGCCACCTTGCCGTTAAAGATGCAAGCTTCTCCATATCTAAAGGAGAAATTGTTGGTTTTCTTGGCCCCAACGGCGCAGGTAAATCTACAATAATGAACATTCTTACCGGCTACATATCCTTAACCAGCGGTTCGGCTGAAATCGGCGGTTTTGATATTGTAGACCATCCCGAGCAGGCAAAAAGGCATATTGGCTATCTTCCCGAGCATCCACCCCTTTACTTGGATATGACCGTAAGGGAGTATCTTAACTTTATTTACGACCTTAAAAAGGTTAAATTTCCCAAAAAGCCTCATATTGATGAAATATGCAAGCTTGTAAGCATTGAAAATGTTGAAAAGCGTCTTATTAAAAACCTTTCAAAGGGTTATCGTCAGCGTGTTGGTGTGGCTCAGGCTTTGGTTGGTAATCCTGATGTTCTTATTTTGGACGAGCCTACCGTTGGTCTTGACCCCAAGCAGATCACCCAATTCAGAAAGCTTATTGAGGCTTTAGGCAAACACCACACGGTTATTGTAAGCTCACACATTCTTTCTGAAATTCAGGCAGTTTGTAAGAGAATACTCATTATTAACAACGGCGAAATCGTTGCTGATGATACTGCCGATAATCTTGCAAAAAATCTTTCCGCTGACCATACCATCACAATCCGAGTTCAAGGTCCTCAGGCTGAAATTGAAAAAACTCTGCTTGGCATTCGCGGTATACTTTCGGTTAAGTGTCTTGGCGTTATTGAAAAGGGTGCTCTTGATTTTGAAATTGAACCCGAGGAAAACGCCGATGTTCGTAAAGATATCTTCATTCGTATGAGCGACCGCAAATGGCCTATTTTAGAGTTCACAACCGAAGAAATGTCATTAGAGCATATTTTCCTTCGCCTTACCGACGGCAAATTCACAGTTCCCACAAAGAAAACTGCCAAAGATGTTGCCGAAACCGAAATTGCTTCTTCATTTCTTGAAGGAAAAACTGACGAGGAGGATGCAGAGTAATGAAAGCAGTATTCAAAAGAGAAATGAGGGCATACTTTACTATGCCCATTGGTTATATTGTTATAGCCGTTATTCTTATACTTACAGGTATGTACTTTTCATATATGTGCCAAAGCAGTTACTCAAATATTTCTTTTGTATTCAGCAGTATTTCAAGTATTGCGCTTTTGATGGCACCTATTATAACAATGCGACTTTTCAGTGAAGACCGCAAACAGAAGGTTGACCAAGCCCTTTTTACCGCACCCGTTAAGCTTATAAGCATTATTTGCGGAAAATTTCTTGCGGCATTTGCACTTTTTATGATTCCTATGAGCATAACCCTTATTTATCAAATCATTTTGTCATTTGTTGCCGATGTTAATTGGCTGCTCTACCTAAGTGATATTGTAGGTATTGCCCTTATGGGTGCCGCTATTCTTTCAATCGGTCTTTTTATTTCAGCCCTCACCGAAAGCCAGATGATTGCAGGTATTTTTGGTATGGCAGTTTCATTCTTCATTATGCAGATTGATTATTTCGCATCTGCCGTTAATTTTGAATGGTTTTCAAATTTCTGTACATCAATTTCCTTTATCACAAGATACAACGCCTTCACATCAGGTCAGTTTGATTTTTCAAACGCAGTATTCTTTATAAGTGTTGTTGTAGTATTCCTTTACTTCACACATCTTGTGCTTGATAAAAAGCGTTGGGCTTAAGGAGGGTGAAAATAATGAGTAAAAATAATGATAAAATTAAAAATCCTAAAATTATGAAGCGCAGTATTTTCACCGTGATTTTTGCTGTGGTTTTAGTTGCAGTTATTATTGTTGCAAACATTTTTGCAACAACTCTTGCACAAAAAGCTCCAACCACTATTGACCTTACTACAGATGAATCCAACTCTCTTACTCCCGAAAATATTGACTTTATTAAAAGCATTGACAAACCCGTAGAAATTGTTATTTGCGCCACCCGTGAGGGATATACAGGCAGTGAAATGACAAACTATGTTTACAGCGTTTACTATGTTCAGGAAAACGCTACACCCGATAACTACTTCAATCAAACAGTAACTTTGCTTGAAAGTTATCCTAAATACAACGAAAACATAAAAATAACCTATGTTGATCCCCAATCCCCGAAATTCAAAGAACTTGAAAGTGATTACGAGGTTGATATTGCCTACGGTGATATCATTGTGCGTTGTACCCGTCCTGATGAAAACGGCAAAGAAACCACCTTTGAATCGGTTATAACCTTTGATGATATTTACGAGCTTTATGATGCTTCTCAAGGTCAAAGCGCTATGTACGGTGGTTATTCCACCTATACCATTACTGCTTCCAATATTGAAAGTGAGGTTTCAAGCGCTGTATTCACCGTTGCTGCAAGCGGTAAAAAGAAGGTAGCTATTCTTACCAAACATTCAACTGCTGATTCATACCTTACCTTTACAACCGCTTTAGAAGGCTACAACTTTGAATTTTTGGAGCTTGACGGCGTTATTAACGAAGACACCCTTAAGGATATTGACACCGTTTTACTTGCAGCTCCCGTTTCCGACATTTCAGCAAAAGAGCTTGAGGTTTTGGATAACTTCTTAGATAACGACGGCAAACGCAATAAAAACTTTATGGTATTCGGCTCCACCGCATCTCCCAACACCCCAAATCTTAACGAATTTTTAGAAGAATGGGGCATTAAGGTTGAAGACGGTATGGCATATGATACAAATTCAGGCTATCGTCTTAGCGACGGTAACAGTATGTTGCTCTTCAATAAAAAGGATGACCTTACCAAAAGCGTTAATGCAAGCGAGCTTTCCTACTACTGTGGTGACAATGTTGCCATAAGCAGTGCTTATACTGATGAGAAAAACGGCACCCGTACTGCTCACATCCTTATGACTACAAGTGCTTATGCCGTTAAGGCTCCCAAAGGAGTATCGGGTTACACAGCATCATCTAATGACGATATGGGTGAAATGCCTGTTATTATGGTAACTGAAGACACCACATATGATGATAACTATAACGAAATTTCCAGTAATGTTGCATACTTTGCAAGTGTTGATTTTATTAACGAGGCTTGGGAACAGTTTGGTGATAACGGCAATATGGATTTTGCGGTAGCAGTTGCTAATATTATTAACGGCAGAGCCGCAGCAAGTATGTACTTTCTTCCCAAAATCACAGGTGTTCATACTATGAGCACTCCCCTTAGCGATGCTCAGTATACCGCCGTTTATATCATTAGCATGTTTGTAATTCCTGCCTTATTACTGATTGGAGGTGTAGTGGTTTGGTTCCGCAGAAGAAACCGATAGAGGAAACTGAAATCGAAGTTTTGGAGCAAACCACCGATGTGGAGCAACCATTACAGGACACCAAAAACTCCACCGTTTTAACCGAAACAAACGGTATGACAAAAAATGGTGATAAAAAGGTAAAACCGCTATCGGTTCGTCGTTTCCGCACTGTTATTGTATTAGCGGTTGTTGTGGTTGCCTTAATACTTGGAACTGTTGGTGTTAACCTTATTCCTGAAAAAGAAGATGAATCCACAACAACCACCAACACCATTTCTGTAAAAAGCGCCAATACCGAAAATATTGAAAAAATTGTTGTAAACGGCAGTTATGGTGAAATGACCTTTACTTCAAAGAAAAATGAAGCCGCCGACTCTGATTCTTCTGATTCCATAGGCGCCGCTGCTTATATTTGGGAGCTTGTTGGCTATGACCAAACTCTTATTGCTTCCAGCTCGGTTAACTCGGCAGCCGACAACCTTGCAACAATTTATGCCACCCGAATTATGGAAACCGACCTTTCCCAAAAAGAACTGTATGGTCTTAACAAGCCCTTAGTAACCGCAAAAGTGTTTATGCGTGAAGGAAAAGATGAAGACTACACCTTAACAGTAGGTGACGCTTCACCCGACGGTTCAGGATATTATGCAACCATTACGGGAGACAATAATATTTACCTTATTTCGGCAGGTACCGTAAATAACTTCAATACGAGTCCTGAATCAATGGCTAATACCGTTATTCTTAACACTCCTAATGTAGAGGATATTGTTAAAAAATCCGATAAAAAGTATTATGATGAAGAATCAGGTTCTCTTTCTTCATTTGAAAGCATTGAGCTTTCAGGTCCTAAATACGGCAAAAAGGTTGTTATTACTCCCGTTACCGACAATGAATTTGTAGAGTACAGTATTGATTTAGGTGATTATAGCCGATACGCAGACCCTGACACAGTTGAGGATATGTTTGGTATTATGACCAACGGCTTGGTTGCTATTGATACCTATGATTTAACTCCTACCGCTGCAGATATTAAAAAATACGGTTTAGAGTCCCCTGAGCTTTTCATCACCATTAAATACGGATCAAGCAGTACACACCTTAAAGCAACCCTCTACGATAAGGAGCAAAACTATTATGCCGTTATGATGGATGGCCGTAATGCAATTTATGCCGTTACTGCTGATGCTCTTGCAATGCTTGAATATGATGTTGAGGATTTCTATTATCAGTTTGTTTTCCAAGAGTTTATTTACAAGTTTAAAAACATAACTGTAGAAGCCCCTGAAAAGACCTATTCCTTTGATATTAAGCACAATACAAGCGACGATACCTTCACCGCCACTTCTTACGGAAAGGAAATAGATGACGCTCTGCTTTCTGCTTATTATCAATATTTCCTCACCTTAGCTCCTGAAGTAAAATCAAGCTACACAAACGGTGAAACAAAACTCAAGGCAACTATGACCTACAAGAACACAGCAAAAGGTCAAACCGTTCTTGAGCTTGTAAAACAAACCGACAGGCGCTATTTGGTAAGAATTGACGGAAATGATTTAGGTATAGTTACCTCGGCAGAATTTGACCATCTTGTGGTTTATGCCGAGTATGTTATGAATAACAAGGGTATACCTGAGCCTTAACCTGCAAACCTTTAAAAGACTTCCCCTTGGGTTTCCCCTTCGGGAGGTCTTTTTTTAAAAGAAGATGATTATTTGCTATGGATAGAAAGCTAAAACTCAAAACACATAATAACCACTACACCCTTATTGCAATTTTTATTATTGCAACAGGGGTTTTGGTGCGTTTAATAGGCTTTGGGAAAATTCCGTCAGGACTTAATCAGGATGAAGCCTTTGCAGCTTATGAAGCCTTTTCTTTACTCAACTATGGTGTAGATTCGGCAGGCAATGCATTTCCCACCTACTTTGTTTCTTGGGGAAGCGGTATGAATGTGCTTCAAAGCTACCTTGCTATACCCTTTATGTGGCTATTTGGATATAGCGAAACCGTATACCGCCTACCCTCACTTTTATGTGGAATTGCCACCCTACCCGTTTTTTGGCTTCTTTTAAAAAGATTTTGGGGTGACAAAACAGCTCTTATAGGACTTGGACTTTTAAGTATTTCCCCTTGGCACATTATGCTCAGCCGTTGGGGCTTAGAGTCAAATCTCACGCCCGCTTTTTTGCTTTTTGGAATTTATTTTCTTATTAAAGGTATAACAAAAAATGTATGTCTTTTGGTATCTTCTGTATTTTTTGGTCTTTCCCTTTATGCCTACTCCATAAGCTGGATTACGGTGCCAATTCTTCTTATTATTTTTGGAATTTACATTATTAAAACAAATCCAAAAATAAAATTAAGATATATTTTAGCCGCTTTTATTATTTTGTTTATCTTTGCCCTTCCGCACATACTTTTTTTACTCATAAACAAAAATATAATCCCCGAAATTAAAACCTCCTTTATAACAATCCCTAAAATGATATATATGCGTGACGGTGAAATATCCCTTTTGAATATTTTAAAACCGCAAAACTGGATTAAACTTTTTAGAATTTTATTCTTCCAGTATGACACCATAAACCGTAACGCTTTCCCCTACTTCGGATTGTTTTATCATATTTCTTTGCCCTTTTTTGTTATTGGATTTGCAAAACTCATATCCCAAATTAAATCTGATATAAAGACAAAAAAATTAAGCGGCGCATATTTTGTCTTGGGCGGATTTTTAGTATATATGATGGTATCCCTTACAATTTTTAATCTTAATATTAACAAATCAAACGGTATGCATCTTTTTACACTTGCGATTATTTCGGTTGGAATTTGCAAAACCTTAAGCTTCGCAAAACACAAAAAACTTGCAATTATTTCATTAGGGATTGCCTTTTCTATATGCTTTTCATCGTTTTTTGTTTACTACTTCAACCAAGGCAAAAAAGAAATATCAAAAGATTATTCGGGTGAACTGGGCAAAGCCATAGAGCTCGTTAATGAAAATAATTGTCAAAGCGTTGCAGTAGACTATAGTATTCCTCATTCCCAAATTTTGTTTTATGACAAAACTCCACCAAATGAGTTTAAAAATACGGTAAAGTATGAGACCTACAACTCTCCCTACCTAAAAGCCACCGCTTTTGGCAAATATACATTTATATGGGAATATAATAAATTGGGCGATTACGATGCCTATATTTTCCCCCGCGACCACATCAGCTTCTTTGATGAGGACGAGTTTGAAATAACAATCTTTCAAAATTACACCGTGGCAATGCGTAAATAGATTGACAACATTATATATCTGTGTTAAAATAGTTGCAAGCGAAACTGTTGCGTTTGCAACTATTTTTTGAGGTGAAATTTTAATGTCTACCATAATGCGAAAAATAAACATATTGAGTCGCTCGGAGGGTGTTTACCGTACCGACAGACTTGATATTCCCGAAATTAAAGGTTGGCATCACAGTTATATTCTTGCCATTTGTAATAATCCGGGACTGACACAAGATGAACTTGCCCGACACATATATGTGAATAAAAGCAATGTTGCCAGAAATCTCACACATCTAGAGGAAAACGGTTATGTACGCCGAGAGATTAGCAAAAACGACCGTCGAAGCACCAATGTTTTTCCAACAGAAAAAATGCTTGAACTTTTTCCAAAGGTAAAGGCGATAACCTTGGATTGGAATAATTATCTTGCTGAAAATCTTACTAATGATGAATTTGAACAGTTTACATCCATTTTAGAAAGACTTACCGAAAAAGCACAAATTTATATGGAAGGCAGGGATGATGTAAAATGAAAACGGTTTTTAAATATCTTTTACCTTTTAAACTGAAAATATCTGCTGGCCTTACAGTTAAAATAATAGGCACAGTTGTAGAGCTTTTTTTACCCTACATACTAAGCCATATTTTAAAAAATGTTGTGGTAGAGCAAAGTGTTACAAAAATTCTTTTTTGGGGCGCATTAATGATTATTTGCGCTCTTACCGCCTGTTTTTGTAATATTTGGGCAAACAGAATGGCGGCAAAGGTGTCCCGTACTTTTTCAGAAAATGTCAGGCGCGATTTATTTGATAAAACCCTGCGTCTTTCATCCAAAAAAATTGATGAATTTACGGTTCCGTCCTTGGAATCACGCATCACCACCGACACCTACCATGTTCACAATTTTGTGGGTATGATTCAGCGAATGGGCGTCCGCGCACCTATTTTGCTTTTAGGCGGAGTTGCCATCACCCTTATTATGGACAGTTTTTTGGCTCTTGCAATGATTGTTGTACTTCCCCTTATATTTGTTTCGGTATTTTTTATATCCAAAAACGGAACTCCCCTTTATACTAAAGTGCAAAAATCCGTAGATAAATTGATTCGCATCGTGCGTGAGGATATTCAAGGAATTCGCGTTATAAAAGCCCTTTCAAAAAACGAATACGAGCATAAACGCTTTGATGCTTCAAACAAATCCTTGGTTAAGGAAGAAACAAAAGCCGGTACGGTTATGAACTCGGTTAACCCTATTATGACTCTGCTTATGAATGTTGGTATCGTTGCCGTTATTGCTCTTAGCGCAAACAGAGTGGCAAATCATCAGTCCGACCCCGAAACGGTAATTGCTTTTATGCAGTATTTCACCCAAATTTCAATGTCTATGATGTTTATTAGCCGTATGTTTGTAATGTACACCAAGTGTGCCGCTTCGGCAGGCAGAATAGCTGAAGTGTTAAACTGCGAAAGCGAAATAACCATCAATAGTAAAAAAGAATACCCCGATATTAAAACCGACTCACACATTGTTTTTTCAAATGTTTCATTCGGGTATAATTCAGGATTTATGAATGTTAAAAATATTAATTTTGAGCTTAAAAAAGGCGGTAGTTTGGGAATTATTGGTGCTACGGGTAGCGGAAAATCTACCGTAATTAAGCTTCTGCTTAGGTTTTATGATATAACTGAGGGGGCAATTTATATTGACGGTGAGGATATTCGAACCCTCTCCCCCGAAGTGCTTTATAAAAAATTCGGCACCGCAATGCAGTATGATTTTATTTACAATGACACAATTTTGGAAAACATCCGCTTTGGCAGAGAGATTAGTGAGGAGAGTGTTTTAAATGCCGCCGAAACAGCGCAAGCGGCAGATTTTATTAAATCCTTCCCCGATGGTTTTAACCATATGCTTTCCCAAAACGGCACAAATATATCGGGCGGTCAAAAGCAAAGAATGCTTATTTCCCGCGCCCTTGCCGCAAAGCCCGAAATACTTATTTTAGATGATAGCTCCTCGGCTCTTGACTACAAAACCGACGCTAACCTTCGAAAGGCTCTTGCCGAAAACCTAACCGACACCACCCTTGTTACGGTGGCTCAAAGGGTAAGCTCGGTAAAAGACTGCGACCTTATTCTGGTTTTGGAGCAGGGCGAAATTATAGGAGCAGGCAGTCACGAATATCTCCTTGAAAACTGCACCGAATATAAAGAAATAAGCGAATCTCAAATGGGAGGTGCTTTTGTTGAATAGAGGTCCAATGAGTATGGGGCGCGGTAAAATCGGCGGTCCCCAATACCAAAAATTAGATAAAAAAACAACAGGGCAAATAATTAAAAGACTAGGCGGATACATTTTAAAATCCTGGCCTTTATTTCTCTGCGCTATTTTACTCACCTTTGTTTCAAATCACTTAGCCCTTATGGGGCCTATGTATTCAGGCTCGGCTATTGATGCCATAACGGGTGACGGCGGAGTGAATTTTGCTATGGTAGGTGAAAATATAGCAAAAATGCTTATTTGCTACATTGTTTCTGCCGTAATGTCATATATCCTTTCTCTTTTAATGATTAGAATCAGTCAACGGATTATCTACACTATGCGCCGTCAGGTTTTTGAAAAATTAACTTCACTTCCCGTAAATTATTTTGACACCAATGCTACGGGAGATATTATAAGCCGTATTTCCTATGATATCGACACCGTAAATGCTACTTTATCACAAGATTTGGTTCAAATAATGACCAGTATTTACACACTTTTAGGCTCACTTATTTTTATGTGGCAAATATCACCGCCAATGATAATTGTTTTTGCCATAACCGTACCAATTTCGATTTTGTTTACCCGTTATCGCTCCAAAAAAGTGCGTCCCCTATTCCAAGCGCGTTCACGAAAGCTCGGTCAGCTTAACGGCTATGCAGAAGAAATGCTAAGCGGTTGTCGTACCATTAAGGCTTATAATAGAGAAGAAGAAATAGGAAAAAGATTTAACGGTAGAAATTCCGACGCTATGGACGCCTATTTAGATGCCGAATATTACGGCGCCGCAATGGGCCCCACCGTTAATTTTATTAATAATCTTTCCATCTCTTTGGTTATGATATTGGGCGGAATACTTTTTATGTACTCATCAAGCGGAGCTGTTAAGGTGGGTTCCATATTCTTTATAACCTTAGGAGGAATTGCTGAATTTGTACAGTATTCCCGCAAATTCGCAGGGCCTATAAACGAGTTTGCAAATGTTCTGCATGAATTTCAGTCGGCTTTTTCAGCAGCCGAGCGTGTGTTCAGGGTTATTGATGAACCCTCAGAGCCAATTGACTCCCCAAAAGCAATTACCCTTAATTCCACCAATGGCAAGGTAGAGCTTAATAATGTTACCTTTGGCTACACACCTGAGAAAACAGTTTTACAAGGCATTTCAGTTCTTGCCGAGTCGGGCAAAACAGTTGCAATTGTAGGCCCAACAGGAACAGGAAAAACCACCATTATAAACCTGCTAATGCGCTTTTACGACGCAAATTCAGGTGTTATAACGGTGGACGATAATAACATACAAAACATAACCCGTAGCTCCCTTAGAAGGGCATACACAATGGTATTGCAGGACACCTGGCTATTCCACGGAACAATTTATGAAAACATTGTTTACGGCAGAGAGATGGCATCCCCCGACGAAGTAAAAGCGGCAGCAAAAATGGCAAGAATTGACACCTACATCGAATCATTACCCGATGGCTACAACACCGTTTTATCGGATGACGGAGTAAACATTTCAAAGGGGCAGCGTCAGCTTATAACCATTGCCCGCGCAATGCTTGCCGATAACTCTATGCTTATTTTGGACGAGGCAACCTCTAATGTAGACTCACGAACCGAAATTAAAATTCAGCAAGCAATGAATGAACTTATGAAGGATAGAACCTGCTTTGTAATTGCTCACAGACTTTCAACCATACAAAATGCCGATTTAATTTTGGTAATTCAGGACGGAAAAATCACTGAACAGGGAACACATACTGAGCTTATGCAATCGGGTGGATTTTACAGCACCCTCTATAATTCACAGTTTAGTTAAGCTCTGTTCAAGGGTGTTGTAAAAGCTTAAGCTTTTATTGCGGGAAGGTTTTTGAAATGCAGAATTCTGAATGCAAAGTTCAGAATTAATAAACCTTGAAAATAGGAAATTGAAAATTAATAATTAAACCGACAAATTGTAGTTTGAAAGGCGAAACGCCTTTCAAACGCGTAGGGAACAACCAATGTGTTGTTCCGTATAATTACCACATTTTTTTAGGAACGGCACGCCGGCCGTTCCCTACGATATAATTCGCCAATTTGTGCAAGAAATCCCAATTTATTGGATGCCACAAACCACGCCCGCGGGATTATTAACCGCCCGATTTATGGGTTTATACATTCGCGTGCATGGATGAAACGCCACGCGTTTCAACCCCACAATTTATCGGTTTAACAAATTTTCCATTTTCAATTTTCAAATTTCAATTTGTCGGAGTTTGTTTTTTACATTCTCTTGATTTGATTTTTTGTATTAAGTATTTACTACAAAACTATTGACTTTTCCAAATTATTACAGTATAATATTCAATACTATTTTAAAAATTTTAAATACTTGTTTGGAAATTTGTGCGCTCCCATACATACTGTGTTGTTTATTTAGTTATTATGTAAGTTTTCTCAATTTCAATAAGTGTTTTTTATTCCCATATCTTCCTTTTTATTCAAAAACACCATAGCTTTTTATTTTTTTGCACAAAAAGTAGTGAACACTTACAAAACAAAAAACACAATTTCTCCAATGTTACTTAAATCCAACAGGCGAAAGACAGGAGAAGACTATGCCCGAAAATAACACAAACTATATATTAACCATAATGCTTTTAGTTTTTGGAATAATTGTACTTTTAGTTTTGTTAGTAAATGCAACTATCTATTTTAAAGATTTTTCACAAGAACTTAAATACATAAAAATGGAAATTGAACGCAGCGAAGGCTCTGAACGCCGTTATTGGATTCGTCAAAAACGTAAATTGTGGTTATCATTATTACCTTTTATGAGATATTAATAACTTATAATCTCTAGCATCGAAAAACACTTGACTTGCACCATAAGGTATAGGTTATAATCATAAATGCTTTGTGGATTGTTTATCAATTGATGAATTTTAAAGTAGCTTACGCGTTAGGTCAACAGTCAGCGTAGCCGGAACATTCAAAACTCTTTGACCTTAAATGCGTAATTTTATAGTAGATTTTGGCGAAGGCTGTTCCTTACAGGAAATTGTAATTGGTGGAGTAACCTGGTATCAAGTAATTAAAAATTGATTAATTTAAAAATTTCCGTCCTAACTGTCATTACGCGTGTTAGGCGGTAATCAAAGCCTATATCTTAGGATGTAGGTTTTGATTACCGTTAGGTAACAAGGTTCCGAGCACCTGTTCGTTAGTCTGATTGCGGCAACAGGTCGGGTTCTTATTGCCGTAAGGCAAACACTTTTTTAATAAGGAGGTCATTACAAAATGACTAAAAGCAAAAGCACCAAGCGTTCCTTGCTTGTAAGCGGTCTTGTACTTATTATGTGCGTTACTATGCTTATTGGCACAACCTTCGCTTGGTTCACAGACAGCGTTACTTCTTCGGGTAACATTATTAAGTCCGGTACTCTTGATGTTGAAATGTATTGGGCTAACGGCACCGAAGCCCCCGATACCGCAGTTTGGAATGATGCTTCTGCAGGCGCTATTTTCAATTATGATTTATGGGAGCCGGGTTATACCGAGGTTCGCCACATCAAAATTGAAAACAAAGGCTCACTTGCTCTTAAGTATCAGCTTTCCATTGATGCAAACGGCGAGGTTTCTAAGCTTGCAGATGTAATTGATGTTTATTATGCAGATCCTGCAGTTCAGGTTGCAAATCGCTCAGCCCTTACAGGTGCAACAAAGCTTGGCACCTTAACCGAGGTTCTTGACGAAATCAACACCACCGCTTCGGGTAGTCTTGAAGCAGGTGAAAATCACACAATTACCCTTGCTCTTAAAATGCAGGAGAGCGCCGGCAACGAGTATCAGAATAAGTCTATTGGTACTGATTTCAGCGTTAAGTTAAGCGCCATTCAACTGAATTTTGAAAGTGACTCCTTCGGCGACGATTACGATGAGGGCTTAAATCCCGAGGCAATATATGCTTTCGATCCGCAAAGTTTGAAGGATGCTATGCTCGTCAGAGACGGATACATCGTGCTTAATGAAGATATTATCGTTGACGAAACCACTTCTCTCCAATGGGGCGCGTATATGTTCGTTGCTAACGGTCGTGAGGTTACCATTGACTTGAACGGTCACGATATTATCGTCGAAGATGATGCTCTTTTGAAGACTAATGCGGTATTCACTACCGCAAATGGCGGAACTTTGAATATCGTTGGTGATGGCACCGTAACTGTCAAAAACGGAAAATCCGGTATTTTCCACGCTATGAATAAGAACGACCAGATCAACGTTTATAGCGGTACCTACATAAGCAATTCCGATAACGGCAGCAATGCTCTGGCTATTATGTATACAAATAGCGGCAATATAGATGTCTATGGCGGCAAGTTCATTCCTCTTGATGGTATTGAGTGTGCCAATGCAGAAGATACTCAGGGTAGCAGACTTAGCATCGTCTTCCACGAGGGTGCAGTTCTTAAACATACGAAGTATTATGCTGGTTATGATGCGACCCGCATTCAGCTTGATGAAGGTTGCACCTTTGAAGCCGTGGAAATTGGCGGAGAGACCTGGTATCAGGTTGTTAAAGGAAACGGCGTAAGCTCAGCTTCCGACTTAATATCCGCTTTGAATACCGAAGGTGCTTATATTGTTTTGCAGAATGATGTTGCTTTAGATCAAAGTGTTACTGTCAATAAATCCGTAACCTTGAATTTAAACAATAAAACCCTTACAACGATGGGCTTAGACTTCGCTGCCGATGCAACCATCGAGAACGGTACTATCGCAAGCGGCGGAAACACCAATCTTGTACCTCACCTGAAAGCAACTGCAGGCACTTTGACTATGGATAATGTTACCGTAGATGTAAAACATCATCTGAATGCGAATGTTAATTGGTCCGAAGCTTCCGGTATGGAGGTACAGAATGCAAAGGCAGTTCTTAACAACTGCAACGTAAAAATCAATAACGGTACCAAGGCAAAATGGGTTTATAGCTATGGCATTAGTCTTAACAATGCTGAAATTACCGTAAACGGTGGCTCTATTACTGCTGAATGTGTTGCGGGTACTGCAGCAAACGGTCCCACTAACCCCAATGCAATAAGCACTATGGGCGAATGTACCGCAACCCTTAATGATGTTAATGTTACGGCTATGTACTATGTTACTACTGTAAACGGACACGCTACTATCAACACAACAGATAAGAGTATAGCGAGTGTTGACTTTGTTGATAACAGAGGCGGTAGCCATACCTTGAATTACATAGACTAATGCTCGGTTGAGAGCAAAAAACAAGTTAATAACCGCCTCCCGCGTTAGGTCAACGGTCAGCGTGAGAACGGTAAAACACTTCCCAACGTTGGCATTATTTCAAAAGGAGATCATTAGAAATGACAAAAACAAAAAACACAAAGCGTGCCTTACTGACGAGTGCACTTGCACTTCTTATGTGCGTGTCAATGCTGATTGGGAGTACATTTGCTTGGTTTACTGATAGTGTTACCTCCGGCAGCAATGTCATCCAGGCTGGTACACTCGACATTGTTATGGAATATTGGGACGGCGATAGTTGGGAAGATGCAGAAGGCAAGGTTATTCCCTTTGTTGCAGCAGACGGAAGAACGGAGATTCTTTGGGAGCCTGGCTGTACTTATGAAATGGCACCTTTCCGCATTCGTAACGAGGGTAATCTTTCGGCCAAGCTTCTCGTCCTACTTAACGGCGTAAATGGTGACGAAAAACTGATGGAAGCCATTGAACTTAAGACAAGGGTTAACAATATTCCTGAATCTGTGTTGAACGGCTCTGCGGGCAACCAATTACAGAAATTTGAGGACGCAGAGGTTGGTGTGCTTTACGGTATGCCCGAAGGCAACGTTCTCTTCGACTGGTCGCTTGCAGGAAAAGGTGAAACTACTCCCGGAACGGGGCACACCGATACCACCCCCGAGTTTACCGTTTTCGGTCATATGGCAGAAGAAGCCGGCAACGAGTATCAGAACCTTTCCCTTGAAGGTGTTTCTATCACGGTCGTTGCCACTCAGCAGACATATGAGACCGATAGCTTCAACAAATACTATGATAAAGATGCCACGTATGTCCTTCCACTTAATACTGCCGACGCGTTCTATGATGCAACCGTGAAGGGCGGAAACTATTCTCTTGATGCTGATGTCGAGGCGACCGATGGTTACAAAACCTATAGTGCCAACAGAGCATACGCTGTAAGAGATGATAAAGAATATACGCTGGATCTTAACGGTCATAACTTGACTTATACGCCAGATTACAACGGTTACGTTTATCTATATACCGTTGCCTACAATAGCACCCTGACCATTAACGGTAACGGAACTCTCAGAACCGTTAATACCTCCACCGGTGCAAATGCTGAGACCGCCGTCGTTTATGCGCAAAGTACCGGTAACGTTGTTATTAACGGCGGTAACTTCAATCCTAAAAACGGTACTGCCGCTTGGGCAGGCAGTGGAGCCCACATCACTATAAACGGCGGCAGCTTCGTCTCCGATGGTGAAATACAGAGTGAGCTTATCTATTCCAGTGGCGGCGTTATTGATATTTACGGGGGCTTTTTCCATAATACCGCATGGGAAGGCAGACCTGTAAACGTGGCAAACGCTAATCGTGGCACCGGATTTATTAACATTTACGGCGGAACTTTTGTAAACTTTGATCCCACTACTGGTGGAGACGATCCTAACAACATTAAAGTTGCTGATGGCTACAAGGTCGTTTCCGAAACTCAAGCAAACGGTGATATTTGGTATACCGTTGTTGCTGAATAATTTATAAATTAATAACCGCCTCTTTCTCAGCCAACGTCGGAAGGAGAACGGTTAAATTATGCGATGTTGGTAAAGTGAAAAAGGAGGTCATTAAAAATGACAAAAACCAGAAGCACCAAGCGTGCTTTACTGACGAGCGCACTCGCGCTTCTTATGTGCGTATCGATGCTGATTGGTAGTACGTTCGCTTGGTTTACAGACAGCGTTACCTCCGGTAACAACATCATCAAGTCCGGAAATTTGGATGTAGAAATGTATTGGGCCGATGGTACCAAAGCAGTGCCAACAGCTGATGCTGATTGGACAGATGCATCTGCCGGTGCAATCTTTAACTACGACAAATGGGAACCCGGTTATACCGAAGTACGCCATATCAAAATTGCTAACGTAGGCACACTTGCACTCAAGTATCAGCTTTCTATTGCTGCAAATGGTGAAGTAACCGACCTTGCAGATGTAATCGATGTATACTATCTTGATCCTGCACAGCAGCTCGGCGACCGCGCCGCAATTGATGCAGATATGAGACTTGGCACCTTGACCGAAGTTCTCGATGCTATCAGCACTACCGCATCAGGCAACCTTGAAGCCGGCGAAGCACACACCGTTACTCTTGCTCTTAAAATGCAGGAATCTGCCGGCAACGAGTATCAGAACAAATCTATCGGTACTGACTTTAGTGTATTGCTCGCTGCTACGCAGAAGGATTTTGAATCTGATTCTTTCGGTACTGACTACGATAAAGGTCTGGATCCCGAGGCAAGTTATGTATCTACCCCTGCACAGCTACAGGACGCACTGAAAAAGGGTGGTAAGATTATCCTTCAAGACGACATTACCTTAGATGCCACTGCAGAATTTATGGCAACCAACGGCAATGGCTCTCTGCTGTATTTGGATCATGTTGATGTTACCCTTGATCTAAACGGTTATGACATTATTGCCGAGGCTGATGCGGAGATGATAGCAGGCAAAGCACCTAATGCATTGATCCTTGTTCGCTACAGCACCCTGAACATTATAGGTGATGGTAGCTTAATTACAAAAAATAAGTCTATGCCCGTTTATGGTTGGGCACATTCCGAAATTAACATTTACGGTGGTACCTTTAAGGGTAACGCCTATGAGCGCAATGAAAGCGATGTATATGTTAATAACGCTAATGTGACGATAAATGTATACGGCGGTGATTTTTCTGAAAGCGGATATGCTTTTAATGCGCACGATACAAGTGCCAATGCTCCCGTTATCATTCTTCACGAAGGCGTTACTTATAAGGATTTCATGAAAAACGGCACTACCAATGTAATCGCTAGCGATATTAACAAAGGTCGTATCGTTTTGGCTGACGGTATGTATTTGAAAACCTATGAGGAGAACGGCGAAACCGTTCATCAGGTTGCAAAAATACAGGCAGAAGCTTCTTACCCTTCCGATTATGAAGCACTTACCTCTGCAAGCGGTAGCAGTGGAGAGCATGTTTTGCTTGACGACATCGTTGCAAGCGACAAGATTTACTTTGGTGATAACACAACCAATACCATTGATTTGAACGGTAAGACCGTTACTGCTGAAGGCGGTTTCCTTTTCGCTACGCAAGGTGAAAATTGTGTGCTCACAATCGAGGGAGACGGAACTGTTGAAGTTGATTCGGGTTATGCAGGTTTTGCCAGTAAAGGCGGTACACTCAATATTAACGGCGGTACTTATGAGTTAGGTGAAACCAATAACAAAGGACATCTTTATTCTCAGAACTCCTCTACCATTGTCATCAACGATGGTACTTATATTTCTACTGATGCCAATACACCAATCGTATACTGCATCAATGGTTTCATTGAGATCAACGGCGGTTTCTTTCAGAATACCGCAAACCCATCCGCAGCATTGTTGAGTATGGGTAATAATCTTAGCTACATAAATAATCAGAAGATCACACTGCGCGGCGGTACGTTTGTTAACTGGAATCCCATGGACAGCGCGTTTGCAAGGCCCTGGACAAATCCTGATGTTCCTGCGCTGATTGTACTCGCTGACGGATATAAAATGGTGAGTGAAACACAGGCAAACGGTGATGTTTGGTATACCGTTGTTGCTGAATAATTTAATAATTCTATCTTGTTCATAAAAAGCCGTCCTATCCCCTTTCCGGGGATAGGCGGTAATCAAAGCCTATATCTTAGGATGTAGGTTTTGATTACCGTTAGGTAACAAGGTTCCGAGCACCTGTTCGTTAGTCTGATTGCGGCAACAGGTCGGGTTCTTATTGCCGTTAGGTAAAAAATAAAAAAAAGGAGGTCATTTCAAAATGACAAAAAGCAAAAGCACCAAGCGTTCTTTGCTTGTAAGCGGTCTTGTACTTATTATGTGCGTTGCTATGCTTATTGGCACAACCTTCGCTTGGTTCACAGACAGTGTTACTTCCTCTAACAATAAAATTCAGGCAGGAACACTAAAAATTGACTTGCTGTTGAAAGACGGCGACGACAACTGGACTTCTATTAAAGAGTCAGGTAAAGCAATCTTTGATTATGATTTATGGGAACCCGGTTATACCGATGTTAAGGTTCTTAAGGTTGTAAACAAGGGTTCTTTAGCACTTAAATGGATGGCAAAGTTCGTTTCTGATTTTGAACTTACCGCCCTTGCTGATGTTATTGATGTGTATGTAAACACAAGCGTTCAAGATTTACCTGCAAACCGCGCAGATATTGCTACCTGGGACAAGGTTGGTACTGTTCGTGATTTTGTTAATACCATTCAAACCACAACCACAGGCGAGCTTACTCCCGAAGGCTCCGCAAATGATTCTGCTTACCTTGGAATAGCCCTTAAAATGCAGGAAACTGCAGGTAATGACTATCAGGGTATGTCACTTGGCGGCGTATTTGATATTCAAATCCTTGCCACTCAGCTTACATACGAAGAAGATAGCTTTGACGATCAGTATGATAAAGACGCTACACTTGACTTCGCTCCCGTTTCAAATGCAAACGAGTTAAGAATTGCCCTTGCAAACAATGAAACAAATATTGTTCTTACTAAGGATATAGTTGTAGATGACACCTTCACAGTTGATTACAACGCAAATATTGATGGCGGTGGAAACGCCATCTACCGTACTGACGGTACTTCTTTTATGAGCTCAAAAAGCACTCCCGTAATCTACACAGGTACAGTATTTACCGTAAAAACCGGCGCAACCCTCACCCTTGAAAATGTTGTTGTTGACGGTGGTGCTGTTTGGGGCGGCGAAGTAAACCAAACCCTTCAGCGTGGTACTGTTAACTCAGGCGTAACTGCAACAGGCGCTCTTGTTACAACAGAAGCCAATGCTCATATTGTTCTTGGAGAAGGTGCAGTTCTTCAAAATAACGATGGCGCTAATGCTGTAAATCTTGGTACTCGCGCAGGTGCTACCCTTACCCTTAACGGCGGCGAAATTATTAACAACCATTCCGCAGCAGGCGCAATTTGGGGCGGCGGTGCAATTATTGTTAACTCAGGTAAAATCAATAATAACCACGGCGGAATTGGCGGTGCTATCCGTGCCGTAACAAACATCGGTACCCTTTTAACTATGAACGGCGGCGAAATGAATCACAACTATTCTGACGGTAACGGCGGTGCTATTTGGGCAGGTTCTTCTCGCAGCAACAACGTTTATGTGCTTAACGGCGGTGAAATGGCATACAACTATTCTGCAGCAACCGGCGGTGCAATATATGCGGGTTATTACGAAACCGTTAAAATTGGCGGTTCCTTCAAAATGCACGATAATGACTGTGCGGCAACTCTTGGCGCTGCTATTCGTTTCCACGACCACGCCTCCTTTGTTATGACCGGTGGTGAAATATACAATAACGGTGATCACGGAAATTCCCTATTCCTATATAATAACTCCGCATCCATCACAGGTGGTAAAATAGTTGATAACTTTGGTTATAGCGGTGGTTTAGGCTTAACTTGGGGTAACGCAGAGGTTGACGGTGTTATTGCTTACGATCTTTCTACCAACCACAACACCGCTTATCTTGCTAAGGAATTCAACACCTTGAAGTTTACAGTTAATGAGGCAGATACAGATTTCGGCAACTTTAACTTTAAACCTGCATCAGATTATGTTTATACCGAAGGCGATGAAGCAAAGCTTATTTGTATGAACGAGGGTTATGAAACTTATTGGGATACAACAACAGGTACATTCCGTTTACAAGCCAACTAATATAACCTAAAATTAAAAAGATGTGATAAGCCATTAACTTTGGTTTATCACATCTTTGCTTTTTATTCATTTTTATCTGAATTGCGTATTTGTCTGGGGGTTTTGCCCGTTTGGGCGAAAAAGTGTCGGTTAAAGCTTCTTAGTGAATTAAATCCTACAGCAAAGGCTACATCCGTTATGCTCATATCCCCCTTTTGAAGCAGCATTTCAGCATCTCTTATTCTAAGGGTATTAATATATTCCGGCATACTTATTCCAATCTCCTTACTGAAAATATGAGATATGTAATATTTGCTCATATGGGTGTTTTCGGCAATTTTCTCCAAGGTTATGTCTTCGTTATAATGCTCACTGCAATAAAGCAATATGGACTGAATTGCACTTATATTACGCTTTTTCACATCCTCCAGCTTCATTCTTTCAAAAATGTGGGCAAGTATTATGGAAAGGGCATTTTCAACAATGGTCTCGTAAAATGCGCCCTTATTTTGCTCTGCATCCAAGGCAATATTTATAATTGGCAGAATTTTTTCCAAATCTATCCCAACTATTGATTGGAGTGGTAGTTTTTTTGAAAAAATCCTATTAAAGGCAGAAATTTTGTTAGACGGAAATATAAAAAGCACATTATCACAGTCACCAAAATCATCTGAAAAATAATGCACCTGATTTGGAAAGGATATAAAAGCGTGAGCTTCACACAAAATACCTCCATTATTATCGGCATAGGCAAGGGTACGCCCCTTTAACATAATTGCAAGCTCAATATGACCGTGTAAATGCTTTGCACAACCTATACGTTTAGATCTTCTAACATGAATATCATTATCTTTTTTTTCATAATACGGCAACATATTATCTCACTCCAAAATAGCAATAATTGGCTAAAAAATAACTACTTGTGACTAGTAATATACCACATTTTTAATTAAAATACAAGTATAACAATACAAAAAATGGCAAATTGTTATCTATTTTCCACAGAAAGGTGTATTTTTATGAAAATTGGTGTTCAATTATACTCTGTTAGAACTAATTTAGCAGAAGATTTTGAAGGCACTTTGAAATCCGTAAGTGAAATGGGTTACGATGGTGTAGAATTCGCAGGTCTTTGCGGTAAAGCTCCAACTGAAGTTCGTGAGCTTTGCGAAAAGTATAATTTAGAGCCTATATCTGCTCATGTACCATTTGATGATTTAAACGACAATACCGAAAAGGTTATGGCAGACTATGCCGCTATTGGTTGTAAATTCATTGTTATTCCCTATTTACAACCCGAACAACGCCCCGGTACAGAAGGTTTTAAAATTGTTGTTGATAATGCCGAGCGTATTGGCAAGGCGGCAAAAGAAAAGGGTATGACCTTGCTTTACCACAATCACGATTTTGAATTTAAAAAAATCGGTGACGAATACGCTTTAGATTACATCTACCGCACTGTAGATGCTGAGTTTCTTCAAACCGAGGTGGATACCTGTTGGGTAAATGTTGCAGGTGTTGAGCCCGCCGAATATGTTCGCAAATACACAGGTCGCGCACCTATTGTTCACCTTAAAGACTTCTACAAAAAGGAAGGTGCTGCTTCGGGCAAAATGTATAAGCTTATTGGTTTGGACGATAACGAGGAAGCTGATGATAACGAAGCCTTTAGCTTCCGTCCCCTTGGTATGGGTATGCAGGATGTACAGTCCCTTGTAGATGCCGCAACCGACGCAGGCGCGGGTTGGGTTATTGTTGAACAGGATGAGCCCTGGAATAATATGTCCCGTATGGATAGCATTAACGCAAGTATAGAGCATTTAAAAACTCTTAAATTTTAATTATAAAGGAGAAGACTATTATGGCAAAAGCAGCAGGATTAGACGCTTTTAAGGAAAATCAGGAAGAAAAGGTAATCGACACCTCTAAAAAGGTAAAAATTGCTATTATTGGTACCGGTTGGATTGCCGAGTCCCACGCAGTTTGCTACACCGAAATGGAGGACGTTGAGGTTGTTGCCTTGGCAGACCTTGTTCCCGGTAAGGCGGAGGCGTTTGCAAAAAAATACGGCATTGAAAACGCACGTATTTATAGTAGTGATGAAGAATTGTTTGCAAATGAAAAAGATTTAGACGGTGTTTCCATTTGTACATACAACTGTCAACACGCACCCTGTACCATTCACGCACTTGATGCAGGTGTTAATGTAATGCTTGAAAAACCCTTTACCGTAACTCTTGATGAGGCTGTAGAGGTTATGAAGGCTGAAAAACGCAGCGGTAAAATTCTTACCATTGGTTTCCAACCCCGTATGAGTGCAAATATGCAAAAAATTAAAGAGATTGTTGAGTCGGGTGAGCTTGGTAAGGTTTACTATCTCCAGGCAGGTGGCGGGCGCCGTCGCGGTATTCCCACCCCCTTTGGTACCACCTTTATAGAAAAGGAAACAGGCGGTATCGGTGCAGTTGGCGATATCGGTTCTTATTCTTTGGATATGCTTCTTAATGCAGTTGGGTATCCCAAGCCACTTACAGTTTCGGGTTATAAATCCAACTTCTTCGGCACCCGTCCCGATTATTATCCAAACCACCCCGAATATGCCGAAAAATTTGGTGTTGACGACTTTGCAGCAGCCTTTGTTCGTTTAGAAAATGATATTATTCTTGATTTCAGAATTTCTTGGGCAGAGCATATTGATACCTGCGGTGACGCTATAATTTTAGGTACCGAGGGCGGTCTTAGAATTCCCTCCACCGAGTGCTGGAACGGTGAGTTTAATAAACCCCTTACCATCTACAAGACCGTTGCAGGCAGTCAGGTTCAGTATGAAGTTCCCCTTATTCCCAACAACGGCCCAACCTTCTTCTACAAAAAGCTCCGCGCCTTTGTTGACGCCATTAAAGAGGGCGGCGTAGCTACCGTTCCTTCTTCTGAGATTATCTACAATCAAGCAATTATTGACGGTATTGTAAAATCCGCCGAGCTTGGCAGAGAAATTGAAGTAGAAATCCCTGAGATTTAATAGATTTATATTTTAAAAAAAGTGACGGAAACTGCTCCGTCACTTTTTTGTCGAGATTTATTAACTAAAGCTTTAATTTTCTAAACAATTAACCAATAAATATAAACATCTTAATTTGTTATCAATCATATCTGAGCACTATTATTGATTTATGCCATTTATAACTTAATATATCTTTGATTTTTGCTATTAGGTTTGTCGGGCAAGGTCATTTTAATAAGACCATTCTCAATAGCAGGACCTAAATAGTTTTTTCGGAGAGTTTCTTTGGATTTAAGCTCTAATAAATCTAAAATAGCATTTGCGGTGTACGGAGTATCGTATTCCATAACCGAAAGTAACTTCTTAACATATTCTGAAAGATTATCGGAAAAAGAACCGACAGTATTTAATATATCATCCAACACTTCACTAATCTGTGTTAGTATGAATTCAATAAACACGGTGCTTGTGCCGTCTATATGGCACCTAGCAATTGCCTCATAGTATCCGTCTTGAAATTTCTCAATTTGGCTTTCAATGGGAATAAATTCAAACATCGGTTTCCAAGCGGCAAGTATTGCTGTATGCCAAAGTCTCGCCATTCTTCCGTTACCATCCGAAAAAGGATGTATAAAAACAAATTCGTAGTGAAATACAGAGGCTAAAATTAAGGGGTGTACTTTTCCGTTAGAAGCCTTCATCCAATCAAATAAATTTTGCATCTGCTCAGGGACAAGCCTTGCGGGCGGTGCCATAAATATACATTTATCACCATTAAAAACACCTTCTTCTCCCTTACGGAAATATCCACTTTCATCCACGATATATTTAGTCATAATACCGTGCAATCGCTTAAAATCATCCAAATTATAAATATCAAACTTTCCAATTTGCTCGTAAGCATCATAAGCATTTTTAACCTCTTGGATTTCCTTGCGCTCACCAATAACAGTACGACCATTTATAACATCTCTAACTTCATCTAAAGATAAAGAATTGGCCTCTATTTTCAAAGATGAATGAATAGATTTAATTTTGTTGTTCTTCCGTAAATGCGGTTTTGAATCCAAATTGGTTTGTTCGGTGATTTTACCGATTTTTTCTGAAATTTCAGCCACAAGCAATAATACTTTATCAGTTATCTGATATGGCGGTACATATGACATTTCAATCCCTCAACTTGCTTATTATCTTACTTACTATCTTACCACAAAACAATGAATTTATCAATATATTTATTATTTTTTCTTTTAAAAATATGCCATAATCAAAACAACTAACAGTGGTTTTTCATAAACATTAACAACTGTTAGTTGAGTTTGTCTCTAAACGGTTTGTTTTTCACACCCTTTTTCTATACTCCTTTGGTGTTATACCGACAGCGTTTTTGAATATTTTTCCGAAGTGTGAAATGCTATGAAATCCGCACTCTAAAGATATTTCAAGCACCGAAAGCTCACTATTTTCCAAAAGTCTGCAGGCGTGTTCGATTTTAATTCCATTAAGCCACTTTTTAAAAGGCTTTCCCGTTTCTTTATGAAAGATATGGGAAAAATAAGCAGGCGAAATATGGCAAAGCTTTGCAATATCTGCAAGTGTAAAATTTTTTTCGGGATAACTTAGCACATACATCATAGCCTTGCCAATAACGGGGTGCATATAAGGATTTTCCTTTCCCGCCGTTTGACCTGTTTTTATTATTTCAATAAGCAAAGCATTTAAAAGATGATACATCTCGCTTTTTGTAAATTCATCTCCTTTTTCAAAAAGGGTTTCTATTCGTTTAATTATTACCTTTAAAAACTCATTTGGCTCAAAGACCACCTTTGCAGAAAGGGCAAAATTATCCCCTATATGTGAATCAATTATTGATTTTGAAAAAGAAAGATTTATAGAATAGGCGGTTTTTATATCTTCGGTTTCAATTCGGTGAAAATCTTCGGGAGTTAAAAAGAAAATTGAACTTTCTCCAATTTCGTATTCCTCACCGTTTAAAAGGCATTTGCCACGGCTTCCCGAATAATAAATAATTTCAAAATAGTCGTGCCTATGTATGGGGTAGCTTAAATCTCCACGCTTTTTTTGTATATAAAGCTGTCTACCCTTTAACATATCCTTTTCGAATTTTTTTATACTCATTTTTAAAACTTTCTTTCGATTTTTCTTTTAATATACTACTAAAACCTAAAAAAAACAATAGTTTTGTTAAAAAAAGTGAAAGAAAAAGCAGTTTTTTTATGTTAGAATAGGTTTATAAAATCAAAGGGGAGAAATTTATGAACAGTAAATTTAATTACGGAGCGGTTTTTAAAATAACCCGAGAAGACTCTTTATCAGATATTGAACAAAATCTTCTTCAAATGAAGCAAAGCGGCTTTAACACCGTTGTTGTTTGGCCTGCCTATTTTTGGTGGGAGGAAAAAAATCCCGATTATCCCTTTGCGACGGGCAAAAAAGTGCTTGAGCTTGCCGAAAAGGTAGGTATTAAAGTGGTAATGGAGCTTGCGGGTCAGCTCACCGCAATGGAATACGCTCCCGATTTTTTAATGAAGGAAGAATACTACGCTGTTGATGAAAACGGTCACATCGACTGGGGACAAAGTAGCTTTGGCTTTTTAAATTATTACCATCCCGAGGTAAAGGAGCTTGTTGTTTCTCATTTTAGAGGGGCTGTAAAAGCATATAAAGACTCCCCCGCCCTGCTTGCCTATGATATTTTTAACGAAACGATGTTTCACTCCTTTGATGATTACACAAAAAAAGCCTTTCAAAATTGGCTTAAAGCTAAATACCAAAGTATTGAGACTTTAAATGCCGTTTGGGAGCGTACATATAAAAACTTTGAACAAATCTCCTTTGAAAAATGGAAGTGGATGAGCGTTATGCCTATTGCCGATTATAACGCTTTTCGCCGTGAATCCATAGCCGTATTTTTAAAGGATTGGTATAAAGCCGTTAAAGAGGTTGACTCTAAGCATCCAATAATGGCTGACAATGTTTATGCCCAAAGCTCACCTTTGGGACTTTATTTCAGACCGCAGGATGATTATGGTATGAAATCGGCGGTGGATGAGATAGGTATGTCATTTTATCCCAAGCAGAAAAACGGCACCTTTGAGCCCGCCCTTCGCCACAATATTTTTGACGGATTTTATTCTGCAGCAAAGGGCGACGGATTTTGGGTAGCCGAAATGCAAACCCATAATCAGTCTATATTCGCCCCTACCACCTGTGTTAACTCTAAAGAGCTTAAACAGTGGTGCTTAGAGGGGTATTCAGCAGGTGCAAAATCCCTTATTTACTGGATGTGGCGCCCTTTCAATAAAGGTCTGCAAACCCTTGGCAGAGGCTTGGTAAACTATAAAAATGAACCCACCGAACGACTTGAGGTTGCCACCGAGCTTTCAAAAATCTTTGGTGAAATAGGCATTATAAAGCCTCTTAAAAGCGAGATTGCGATTCTTTACGACCCCATAACAGAAGACATTGTTCGCACTATTTCAGGCGCACCCGATATGGAGCAAAATCTTTATAATCTCTCCCTTTTTGGGGCTTACAAGGCATTTTTAAAGAACAATCAACGCCCCGATATAACTACAATTGAAAATATTTTTGACTATAAGGCGGTTATTTTAAGCCATCAAGCGGTTATAGGTCAGGATACTGCCAAAAAATTGGAAACCTATATTGAAAACGGCGGTATAATTATTGCTGACGGAAGCTTTGGAATAACCAATGAGTTTTCTTTGGCAAGCTCCACCTTACCTGGTGGGGTCCTTAACTCCATTGTAGGTGAAGAGCTTTTTGATTTTGATAATAAATCGGCAGATTTTAATTACAACGGTGTCACTGTTAAAGGGGATTTTGGTAGAAACATTTGCAAAATTACAGACGGCGAAGTAATAGCCGAATTTACCGACGGACTCCCCGCTATTGTGCAGAAAAACTTCAGCAAGGGCAAAATCATTACGGTAAACACATCCGTTTGGTATGGTTATTCAAATGACAGCGAGGAATTTAAATCGGCAGAAGCTTTTGCAAAGGCTTTGACAGATGAAATATGCGTTAATAAAATCTCCACAAACCTTGATTTAACAGTTCGTATTGCCCAAAACAATGAAAATTATTATATTTTCGCCTTTAATTATTCTAACAATATTATGTCAGGTGAAATTACTGTTGAGGGCGAAATTAACAAAACATTAAATGTTTCGGTAGAGCCTTCAGGCACACAAATTATGACGATTAAAAAGGCGGTGTATTAAAATGAAAAAACCTATTAAACAACTTCCTACCTTTGCGTGGCGCACCTATCGGGGCGGCGCAATGATAAAGGATTATCTAGGTATTTCTCCCGCCGAGGACACCTTTTATCCCGAGGATTGGATTTCTTCCTTTGTTGAAGCAAAAAACAAAAATTATGTTGAAAACGAAGGTATTACCCGCGTTTTGCTTGAGGGTGAAGAAAGATTAATCACCGAAGCCGTTTCTACAGAGGATTTTGGTGAGGGCAGAAGCGACAGCGGTGTTTTGATTAAGTTTTTGGATGCCGCCGAAAGGCTTGGAATTCAGGTGCATCCCACCAAAGAATACGCAAAGAAAATTTTCAGTTCCAATTACGGTAAAACCGAATGTTGGCATATTTTAGGCACCCGTAATATGGGTGAGCCTGCCGTAATTTATTTGGGATTTAAAGAATATGTTACAAAAGAGCTTTGGAAAGAGCTTTTTGAAAAGCAGGATATTAAGGGTATGCTTGATGCTATGCACCGTTTTGAGGTAAAGGCAGGCGACACCATACTTGTTACGGGCGGCACTCCCCACGCTATTGGAGCGGGTTGTTTTCTTTTGGAAATTCAAGAGCCAAGCGACTACACAATGCGCACCGAAAAGGTGACGGTTGCAGGTGACACCTTGACTCCAATGCAAATTCACTACGGTGTTGGTGAAGAAAAAATGCTTGACTGTTTTGATTACACCCCAAAATCCCGCAATGAAATTCAAGATAAATTCTTTTTAAAGCCCAGAAAAGCAAGCGACTCTACAACAACGCTTGTGAGTTATGAGGATACACCTTGCTTTGCTTTAGAACAAATTAAATGTAATCTTCTAACAATTGAAAAGCCGCATTTTGTAACCCTTATTGTTACAAAAAGCGGCGGCGAATTAAAATACCAAGATGAAATTTTCAATCTCAATAGAGGCGATAAATTTTTTATTCCCGCAAATACACAAATATCTCTTTCCAATGCAGAAGGTATTATATGTTACCCACCCAAAAGGTAGAGAGGGTTGTTAATATGATAAATTCAAGAAAAGCTCTTTTTGATACTGCTTTAAAAATGTATAAAGCACTTATGACTCGTACTGCTGATAGGTATTATTCGGGCGAGCCTTATGTGGTAAGTGATTATATTGGTTTTTTCCGCACCAAGGTTGAGGAGCTTTTTAGTCCCCTTTGGAGAATTGCCCCATTTTTAAAAAATGACGATATTAACATTGTTAAAAACAAAACCCACCCGAGGTTGTTATCTCTGATAATAATATCACAGTAACAAAGGGTGAGTTTGAAAAAATTATTGTAATTGAGTAATTTTAAAAATTCAAAATGCTGAATTGTCTTCTTGACCGATAAATTGTAGTTTGAAAGGCACAAATTATGGGTTGAATTTGGCCGTCCCCGGACGGGGAAGGGGCCGACTCCCCTTCAGTGAAGGGGAGATGTCATCGAAGATGACAGAGGGGTACGGGGCGGTAAGCCCGCCGAACGGCGGTGGAAGGGGAGAAAAGTTATAGCAAAAAGCCCTTCATTTAAGCATTTTGAGGGATTTTTTATTCAACCCTTCCCCCACTTCGTGGGCCCCCTTCCC
>SVPL01000077.1 GCA_015065925.1 Oscillospiraceae bacterium | reverse complement strand
AAATGCAAAATCCTTGTTATATACTTGAATCCCACTTCAGGGGAGTGCCTGAGGATGCTAATGATGACCGTTGCCATTTTAGACGGTATATTTTAGATATTTATCTTGAAAATGCAGTAGCAAGCAGCGGCGAAATAAGGCTTAAAAATGTTAATGAAATAATCTATTATTTCGGCAATCTTCCCCTTGATGGTATAAACGCAAATATAACTCACGAAACCGACCAACACGGTGGCGCATATAACGGAGTTGCATTTTTTACAACCTCCGATATTACGGTAAAATGGACTTCTGATATAGCAATCAATGCGTGTAATGCCCGTCAAAAAGTTGCCACACTTCTGTTTTGCTTTTCAAAATGGGGTATGAGTTACAGTGAGGTTGAAACGCATACTCCCAACGAAATTTTAATACCTGATTTAAACAAGCCTTCTATTGCAGATGGCAAAAATATTATTATAAAGCCTATGCTTTATAATGGCGTTAAAATGCAGGAAAATGCTCCTTACAAAAATCCCGCATTTTGTACTGTTAAAGATGAAAAGGAGCTTTCCGATATTAATTTTGGTAAACTGCTTACGCATTTTGCAGTATTATCCGATTCACACATAGGACGGCGGTACGGCTGGGAAAATTACAACTGGCTTTACGGGGTTTATAATCACCTTGAAAAAATACATAAAAAAGCTCCACTTGATTTCGTTTTGGAGCTTGGAGATAATATAGATGACGGCTATGCCACAAGCTATAAAGCTGATTATGATGTTTATTTAAAAGAAATTAAAAAACTTACTATTTGTGATGCAGAAAATCCAATAGAGGGTATGGTAATCGGCAAAATCCCTCATTATGAACTCCGGGGCAATCACGATACCTCGCCCGATACCCGATTTTTAAAACAGCATCTTTGGTTTGCTGAAAATGGTATTGGCGAAAAAACCGCATTTATAGCCTTTTTCACAAAATATGGCGGTTATCCCGCCGTTAAGGATTTAGGTGTCAGCTATAAATCCTACGGTATCATTACCGATGATATGGTGGAATTTGTAGAAAAATCTATAATTAAGGCAAAAGAAAACAAAGCAAGGCATATTGTTCTTTGCAGTCATTTTGGCGTGTCACAGGATTTAGAGGCACCAATATTGCCCGAATCGGGGCTTGGAAAAATAGAAAATCTTTGTAAAAAATATAATATAAAACTGTTTTTAAGCGGCCATGAGCATAATAAGGAATACACCCTTAGAAAATACAATGATTTATATAACTATGATGCCTCAATGACTCGCGATAAATATTCAGTTTTTGAAATGTATCAAAAATACGCCAAGGTTACTATATATAATACTTCGGATAATTCCGTAGCCAGAATTGATGTTATAAAGCTATGAAAAACGCAGGCTTTCCAAAGCCTTGTAAAATCAGGGGAATTAGTTAAAAATAAATGGGGAAGAAGTGATGATTTTTTCATTTCTTCCCTGTTTTATATGTTAGATACTAGATAACTAAACAGATAAATTGATATTTAGCAGTGAGTAGCGGCTTTCTTTGAGGCCGTCCCTAGACAGGGCAATGTCATTAAGCTACGGAGTATGGCAAAAAACTAATGGGTAGGGAATGGAGGGAGTGTGGTATCAAGCTTTGAAAGTATTTTTTCTATATTCTAAAGGGGAGACGCCCGTATGCTTTTTGAAAAATCTTGAAAAATATAATTGATCGGGAAAACCGCATTGAAGGCTAATTTCATTTATTGAACAATTTTTGGCAAATTCCAAAAGATTTTTTGCTTGAGATAATCTCACAAAGGACAGATATTGTATAGGGGTAAGTCCGTAGCGCTTTTTAAAGCTGCGCCTGATATAATTTCCGTTATATTTAAAATAAACTGATAAGGTTTTTTCTGTTATTTGGGTTGAAAAATTCACGTTTATGTAGTTTCGCACCTTTTCATCCAAGGATGTATTTTGTTCCTTTGTTAAAATATTCATAATATGTCTGAGAAAAAATTTGGATTTTTCTTCAAAAGAACAGTTTATACCTTCTTTTTCTTTTTTATAAGCCTCCATAAGGCGTTTTGAGTGGTTAATGAAGTTATGGTTGTTTCCTTTAATAAAATGCAAAACATTGTTGTTAAGCTTCATTTCATCAATGTAAATGCTACGATCTTTATATCCGTTTTTAGATGAGAATGAGTGCGCTACATCTGGAGGAATTATTAAAACATCACCCATATTAAGTTCAAAATTCCCTAAATTTGAATAAATCGTAGCGGTGCCATAGGTTGCTATAGTTATTTCCCAATATATATGAGAATGCTTTCTCCACTCATAAAGGACTCTGCCAACCTCGTGAACCTCAAGTATATACATTCATATCACCCCATAGCTATTTTATCATAAAAGGGATGGTTTGTCCATATCAAAGTATAAATATTCTATTCAAAAATAAGCTTCTTGGTACTAAAATCAAAATATAAAAGTAAAAGGAGAGCTTGTTAATGAAAAAAATATTATCTTTTTTAATGGCATTTTTGATTTTAATTGGCAGTATTCCTGTGCAGTTTGCTAAGGCTGAAGCTACTGCTGAAAGTCTACCTGCAAATATGTTCAGCGGTTACAAAAGTCCTTCTGCAAAAACCATAACCGCCTCAACCAATATTACTGTTGGAGGTAGTTATGTGGCAGGTACCGCCGCTTCACTTTCCTTGCAGTGGGGTAAGGCGGATGGTAGCGGAAATAACGGCGATACTTATTCTCCGATTAATGCAGGCTATTATCAGTTGGATTTTGATTTAATTGTAAGCGAAGATATAAATTCAGGCGCATATCTTTATCCTGAATTTCATAGCAATGCCGCTATTTACGGAATGACCGATCTTGTGGGTGTGCGATACTTGTTGGACTTACCCGGGGATGTGGTTACTGCTCATAATTATATAAACACCACTTCAGGTACTGTAAAGCCATCGGCGGCAAACAGCGCCGAGCTTAAGGCAGGAAGCTACCGTTGTACCTATATATTTAATTCTCCTAAAGAGCAGAACATTAATATTATTCTTGTTATCATTAGCGGTCTTACCTCAGGCTCGGTAAAAATTGAAAATGCTAATATTTTTTCTCTTGCTTCTACAGATTGGGCAGAATTTTATTATAAGCCCACCGAGCTTGTGCATTTTATGGTAGAGGAAAACGGCAACGTGTTCCAGCGCATATACGGCTACCGCGCAGTTGGAGATAACTCTACAGGTGCACGACGTTCCCTTTCGGCAAAGGTTGGCGGTAAATTTTACGATTTATATTTTAAAGGCGGTAACACCTATAATTTGGATTTTGATTTTCGGTTCCCAAAGGGAAGCGCATCAATAGGCGATTTAAAATATGCCCCATTGGTTGATTTTTATGAAACCCGCACTCTTGATTATGCGAATGAATATTCATCTATTAAGGAGTCGGCAAATTCTACCGCCGACGATTCGTTTAAATATATTGTGCAGACCGTAACTTCAGGTGTTACGCAAATAACATATAAGGATAACGAAAACGGATATTCCTATTTTTATGCCGCCGCAGGGCAATCAACCCGCCTTAGACGTATAAATTCAAGTAGTATTACAGCCTTTAATTATTCGGATGATGAGGGAAAAGTGCTTTATTCAGCTTCCTCAAAGACCTCCGCTTTAGGCAGAGATGCAAAAAATGATACCGATATTGCAACAAATAATAATTGGTTAAATGGTGCTTATTCCATAAAGGCGCCTCAGGCACAATCAATTTATGAGGCTTATCTTACTGCGAAAAGCCAAAACTCCACATACACAAATGCAACAAGATACATTTTATCCGAAACTGATAACACCACTTGGGTTTATCAAAGCAGTTATAATTCTTATTTTGTACCTTCCGAGCAAAACGCTTATGTTGCCCTTGGTATAGGTTATCTTTACAGTGGCTTTGTTTATGATTTTGATAATATAGCCGTTACAGGTAATTTTGATGAGGAATTGCCCATAAAATACGAAAATATTGATGGTAGTGAAAATACTGTATCCGCATCAACGGGGAATACCGCTGTTCTTATTAAAAATAATAACGGCACATTAACTGCTAAGCTTGATTTTTGTTCGTTTGGAGGCAGCTATATATTCAAGGGCTGGTATGAAAACGGAGAGCTTTTTTCCTCCGATATTGAGTGCACCTTCAATGCAGAAGATGTAGATACCTCCTGCCTTGCGGCTGTAATTATTACATTAAATGTTTTGGAGGGTGACCCCGGCTTTGAAGGTTACAACGATGGCGAAACTATGCGAGTTCAGCCTACAATGCAAAATACAGCTCCATATTCTGATAAATGGGGGCTTTATAGTAGTTATTCAAATTCAAAGGGTGATGCAGGCTATGAAAATGGTGACTGGCCTTGGACGGTAAAGGCTTTTTCAGGCACAGTAACCGATTATTATCTTAATGATGTTTATGATTCCGAAAGTGATACCACAACTAGCACAAAAATAGAATATACCGTTGCGCCCTATGAGGGAAACGGTATGCTGGGTGCGGCGGTTAAATCCCGTTCTATGATAAGAAAATTGCAAAATTTAACCCCAAATACCCAATACAGCGTAAGCTTTTATGTAAATTATCCATCCCAAAAGGATTACATAAAAACCGTTGTGGTAGCCGATACATACAACGGCTATAGCGGTGGAGAATTGGATGAAACGCTTACGAAAATTTACTCTACCTATACTGAACTGGATGACTATGTAGTTGATGCCGATAAAATAAGAAATTGGGGTAAAATCTCCCTTAATTTCACCACCGATGAGGATGATACCGAGCTTTATTTACATATTTCATTTACTTCCAAAAACACCGACACCGCTTCATCAAGAATTTATATTGATAATCTTGTATGTACCCCCAATATTATAGGATATACGGGAAATGCAATACGCGCCGCAGCTAAAGAACTTCCACAGGCACTCAGATATAAGTTCTATATGAATAATGCCCATCTGGAAAGCTTTATGGATATGCAGGTAAAAGAAATCGGACTACTTGCTATGGATAGCAGTTATCTTGGTGAAAATGAGCTTGTTATAGATGGTGAATATGAAGCCGATGGAGAAATTAAAAGGCCTTCTGTAGGTATTGTAAATGAAAGCAATCTTCAGTCTGTAACGGGTGATACAAAAAACAGTTATTTCACCGCCGCCCTTTATAATATAGGTCGTAATGGAGGAAGTACCAATTACGGAAAATATGCTACGGATTTTTCGGTTCGACCATATATAAAATTACAGGGCGAAAATTCAGCCGAGATTATATATTACGGAGCAACTGTAAATTCTTGTATTTTTGATGTAATTAGGGGAATTTATACAGAGTTTTCAAGCCAAGGTGATATTGCGGTTGCAGATGAAATCTTATCGGTAGAAATGGCTAAAAATGAATATAAGAATTGGGAGCCTAAATACGGTTTCTTTAAATTCAAGGATGAGGTTACCGACTATGATTATTCCTTTGCGGTGGTTGGCGACCCACAGGTAACTACAGGATATTATCCCGAATATATGCATTATACCTATGATTGGATTGTAGATAACAAAAACGACAAAAATATTCAATATGTCATTACTTTGGGTGACCTTACACAAAACAGCACCGATTCTGAATACGCAGTAATAGAAGAAGGCATTAAAAATGTTCATCAGGCAGGAATTTATCAGGCTATATTAAGGGGTAATCACGATACCGCTTCAAGCTATGATAAAAACATAACTCAGGCCGAATACGGTTCATATTTAAACGGCAGCTACGACTCTACTATGAAAAACACCTATCATATTGTCACAATTGGCGGCACAAAGTATTTAATACTTAATTTGGATTATTATCCCACTACCGCTATGGTGGATTGGGCTGCCGGAATTGTTGAGGCTAACTCCGATTGCAGGGTAATCGTAAATACTCACGGACTTCTTAATTATGATATGAGTTTGCTTACCCATTCAGCCGTGACATATATGCATGATAATCTGATTTTGAAATATAAAAATATTGCTATGGTGCTTTGCGGTCACCACGAGGCCGATGGACCAAAATACAAAACCGTTACAGGGCAAAACGGCAACAAAATCGTTGAAATGATGATAAACCCTCAGGGATTAGAGTCGCGAACAGAACAAGCGTATGGTTTTGTTGCAACATTATATTTTAAAAATGACGGTAAAACAGTGGAGGTTGAATATTATTCTACTGTAAGAAAAGCATATTTTAAAGAAGAATATCAATTTAGTTTTCAATTAAATTAATAGCTCTGCAAGAGTAAAAAATGACTGCTGACAGTATTAAATGTCAACAGTCATTTTTTGTGAGTTCGTAACACGTTTTTTAAAATTCAATAACATCCTTAGGCTTTCTGAGGTGCCATTTACCGCCGGTAAAGTCGGGCATAATCTGGGGTGCGCCGCCATTTGCAATAGATATTTCAGAAAGCACCGAAACTGCCATCCAGGTAGCGGCATCATAAACATCAATAGGCATAGGCTCGCCGTTTTGAAGCGCGTCGGAGAATGCCTTGTAAACAAACCAGTCCATACCGCCGTGACCAAGCTGTGTTTGTTCCTCGGTTATATTCTTCCAAATATCCGGCAAGAACTCTTCTTCATAATTTTTAGCATTATCAATGGTAGCTTTGTTGTAATCAACAGGCTCCCAATATTCTTTTTCGCCGTCTAAATAAACTGAATTGTTTTCCTGAGTGTAAAGACCTTTTGTACCTCTTACAGTGAACTCGCGACTGTAAGAACGGGGGAGTGTAGTATCAAGTCTTAAAAGTATCGTTTCACCGTTTGCACAGGTAATAACAGTGGTTACAATATCACCCTGCTTCCATTCGGTGTTTTTCATTACCTCGTCTGCATCCTCGCAGTTTGCAATGTATTCTTTAAGACCTGCGGCCTTGGATGCAAAAGCCGATACCGAAACAAATCTGTTACCTCTGTTTATGTTAAGAAGCCTTGCAATAGGGCCTAACTCGTGTGTGGGGTAGTTTTCTAAATTGCGGTTTTCGTAGTTCTTAAAACGGTAGTGACGTTTTACAAGACCGTGAGAAACTTCACTCCTTAAGTCGTGACCGTAAGCACCCGAACAGTGTACAATGGTACCAAACATACCCTTTCTTGCCATTGCGGTAGCCAAAAGCTCATCCTTATTATAGCAACAGTTCTCCATAAACATATATGGTGTACCGGTTCTTTCCTGCGTTTCAACAAGTTTTTGAAGACTTTCGATTGAATATTCACATCCAACCTCACTTGCAACGGCAATACCTCTTTCCATAGCATAAATTGCAATTTCGGTATGGTATTCCCAACCGGTAAATACATAAGCGGCTGTAATTCCTTCGTGATTAAGGGCTTTTTTATAATCGGTATAACCTACCGCATCATTGCCATTTCTTTCTTTAATAAGGCTTTGGGTTTTTTCTATTCTATCCTCATAAATATCACATACTGCAACAATGTTAATATCATCATTGTTTACAAGTACGTTTTGAACAAGAGAGTGACCTCTGTTACCTAAACCAATAACACAAGCGTTTATCATTAAAAATCAGCTCCTTTGAGTATATGATAATTCCAAGCGCATAAAAAGACAATGTATAAAAATATCAAAAAACTGTCTTTTTTTATCATTTACAAAATTAAAAACTTGTGATATAATGATTTTGTGGTGATTTTATATGCAAAAATTTATTAGCGAACCTGTGCTTAGCCGTCCCTTTGTGTTTAATGAGGATTTTGGAATATTAACTTTGGGGTATCACGATTTTTCCCGTATTTATAACCCTGAATACACCTCCAGAGTGCAGAATTTTTATACACTTCATTTTGTTTTATCGGGTAAAGGCACTCTTAAAACAGGTGGGGAAGTGTATAATGTAACAGAAGGACAAATGTTCTTTTTGCCACCGAATACTGAAATATGCTACTATCCTACAGAAAAAGAGCCTTGGGAATATGTGTGGTTTTCTCTAAAGGGCGATATTTCAAATCAGTATGGCGAACAGTTGGGGTTTAATACTCCTGTTAAAAATTGCGCGAATTTTGGTAAGATAAAATACTTGCTTAAAAATCTATTCAACGCATTGGATGAGGGAGGCGGATATTTTGGGGTGCTTTCCACCTTTTATGAGATTATGGAAATATCTACCGTAGCTCGCTCTGATACAGGCGTAGAATCGGTAAAAAGAATTATCGACGAGGGCTTTACCCGTACAGATTTCAGTATAGCATCACTTTGCTTGGATGTTGGCATAAGCCATCCCCATCTGCTTCGTCTTTTTAAAGAAAAATACAACACAACATTAATAAAATATCTAAACCAAAAACGCATTGAATATGCCTGCAGATTACTTTCAACTACCGAGCTTTCTGTTAAATCGGTAGCCTTTTCCTGCGGATTTTGTGACGAACTTCATTTTATGAAAACCTTTAAAAAATATATGGGTAAATCGGCGCTTGAATACAAAAGAAATAAGCAGTGATTTTATCCGATTTTTGTAGCCAGAGCATTCAAACTCGAACCAGCCTTAAATGGCTATTTTTAAGCATCTTTTGGCTCATTGAACTTCATAGGCGGTAGCCTTATGAACTTCTCTTCACCAAAATCTACTATAAAAATTGCACA
>SVPL01000076.1 GCA_015065925.1 Oscillospiraceae bacterium | reverse complement strand
AATACAGCTTGTTAGACGGTGCCTCGCGAATCGACCGTCTTTTTGATGCTGTAAAGGCGGCGGGACAGTCTGCAGTTGCCATAACTGACCACGGTGTAATGTATGGTGTTATGGATTTTTATAAAAAAGCAAAGGCGGCGGGTGTTAAGCCTATTATAGGGTGCGAGGTCTATGTTGCTCCCAAAAGCCGATTTGAAAAGCAAAGAAGTGATGATAAAAACTATCATCATTTAATACTTCTTTGTAAAAATTTAAAGGGTTACCAAAATCTTATTAAAATGGTGTCCTTGGGCTTTACAGAGGGCTTTTATACCCGTCCCAGAATAGATAAAGAGCTCCTTAAAAATCATAGCGAGGGACTTATTTGTCTTTCGGCCTGTATTGCGGGTGAAATACCAAATTATCTGCTTTACGGAAATTATAATAAAGCTAAAGATACAGCACTGGAGTTTGCTGAAATCTTTGGCAAAGAAAATTTTTATTTAGAGCTTCAAAACCACGGAATTAAAGAACAGCTTACCGTCAATAACGGACTTAAAAAAATCTCCTTTGAAACGGGTATACCTCTTGTTTGCACCAACGACGTGCATTATATAGAAAAGCAGGATAGCAAAATGCAGGAGGTTTTACTTGCTATTGGTACGGGTAAAAAGTTAGATGATGAGGATTTAATGTCCTTTGAAACAGATGAATTCTACCTTAAAACAGGGGAGCAGATGGCATCCCTTTTCCCCGATACCCCCGAAGCAATTTCAAATACTCTGAAAATTGCCGAAATGTGTAATGTAGAGTTTGAATTTCATAAATTAAAGCTTCCCGTTTTTGATATAGGCGAAAAAAATCACTTGGAGTATCTTCGTGAAATGAGCTACAAAGGGCTTTATCGTCATTACGGTGAAAATCCGTCAAAGGAAGCCATAAATCGCCTTGAATATGAGCTTTCGGTAATCCACAAAATGGGATTTGTAGATTACTTTTTAATAGTTCAGGATTATGTTGCTTTCGCCAAGAAAAAGGGTATTCCCGTAGGCCCCGGCAGAGGCTCGGGTGCGGGTAGCTTGGTTGCCTACTGTGTAGGAATAACAGGTATTGACCCCATAAAATACGGTCTTCTTTTTGAACGCTTTTTAAACCCCGAGAGGGTATCTATGCCCGATTTTGATGTGGACTTTTGTTATGTTCGCCGCGGCGAGGTAATAGATTATGTTATCTCAAAATACGGTGCTGACCATGTAGCACAGATTGTTACCTTTGGTACTATGGCGGCAAGGGCGGCAGTTCGTGATGTTGGCAGAGTTATGGGTATGCCGTACAATGCGGTGGATAGGGTAGCAAAGCTTATCCCAAACGAACTCGGTATAACCATTGATAAGGCTATGGAGCAGTCTCCCGATTTAAAATCCCTTTACGATATGGATGAGGAAACCCGTACCCTTATAAAAATGTCTAAAAAAATTGAGGGTATGCCCCGACACGCTTCAACCCACGCGGCAGGCGTGGTTATTGCCGACAGGGTAGTAAGTGAATATGTACCTTTGGCGCTCAATGACGAGTCGATTGTTACTCAGTTTACAATGACCGAGCTTGAGGAGCTTGGGCTACTCAAAATGGACTTTTTGGGACTACGCAACTTAACTGTTATTTCCGATGCCGAGAAAATGATTAGAAAATATGAGCCCGATTTTAATATAGAAAACATCCCTCTTGATGATAATGATACCATTAAAATGATGGCGGATGGGTTTACAGAAGGCGTTTTTCAGTTTGAATCAGAGGGGATGAAAAATGTTTTACGCTCCTTTGGACCTGAAAATTTAGAGGATTTAACGGCTATTTTATCCCTTTATCGACCGGGACCCAGAAAATCCATTCCTACCTATATTTATAACCGTCACAATCCCGAAAAAATCACCTACAAAACGGAACTGTTAAAACCAATTTTAAATATAACCTACGGTTGTATTGTGTATCAGGAACAGGTTATGCAGATTTTCAGAAGTCTTGCGGGGTATTCCCTCGGCAGGGCGGATATTGTGCGTCGTGCAATGTCTAAAAAGAAGCACGATGTAATGAAAAGGGAAAGGGAAACCTTTATTCACGGCGCTAAGGATGAAATGGGCAATATAATCGCCGAGGGTGCCGTTGCCAGAGGAGTACCCCGGAATATTGCCGAAGAAATTTATGATGATGTTGCCCTTTTCAGCTCCTATGCCTTCAACAAATCCCACGCCGCGGCATATACTGTTGTGGCATATCAAACGGCATATTTGAAATGTCATTATACAAGAGAGTATATGGCGGCGCTTCTTTCAAGCGTTCTTGCCTTTGGCGGTAAGGTTACTCAGTACAGCGCCGAATGTGCAAGGCTTGGAATAAAAATTCTCCCTCCCGATGTTAATGAAAGTAATCTTGATTTTACCGTTTCGGGAAAAAATATTCGTTTTGGAATGTTGGCAATTAAAAATCTTGGCGCAGGATTTATTAAAAGAATTATTGAACTCAGAAGCGAAAAAAGGTTTGACTCTCTTTATGATTTTTGCCTTAGAATGCAGGGTAGGGATTTTAACCGTCGAGCCCTTGAAGGTCTTATAAAAAGCGGTGCTATGGATAGCTTTGGATATAACCGCCGTCAAATGCTTCAGTGCCTTGATTTGGTGATAAACGCCGCCGAGCAGGAATATGAGCGAAGCGCGGGAGGACAGATGTCACTTTTCGATGATATTGAGCAAAGTAGCGGTAGTGTGGATATAAGTCACATTATCCCAGATCTACCCGAAATGCCTTTAAAGGAAATCCTTAATTTTGAAAAGGAGTCAACAGGGCTTTATCTTTCGGGACATCCTTTGGATGCATATAAGGGCTTCGCTAGGGCTGTGTCGGCAAAAAACACCAAGCAGGTATTGGAACACGAGATTAAAGACTCCGAAAAGGTCTCCCTTGTTGTGCTTATTAATGATGTGAAAAATAAATCAACCAAAAAAGGCGATTTAATGGCATTTTTAACGGTAGAAGATATGTATGATTCCATAAGTGTTACTGTTTTTCCAAAACTTCACCTTAAAGCACGAGCTATTTTAAATCCGGGTGAAATTGTGCATATTACAGGTCGTGTTTCGGAAAGTGAGGACAGGCCTGCAGAAATTATTTGTGAGACCTTGGAACCCGCAAAAATAATAGAGGACAAAGCATCTCAGTTTTCAAAACTTTATTTAAGAATCCCTACATTTGATGAGCAAATTTTGGGCAAAATAAATTTGTTACTGGATAACAAAGGTGCCGAGGTTATTATTTACTGCGAAGATACAAAACAGCGGTTTAAAGCCGCTAAATTTGCCAATTTTAAGGAAAATAGCGAAAAATGGCAAAAATTATGCGATTTTTTAGGAGAAAAAAATGTAAAAGCAGTTGAATAATTAAAATAAATGTGATAGAATAACTTAGATATTTAAATTATTCTTTGGGCGAGTTTTTTCTTGCCGTAGCTATAGGAGGAATTTTTTATGAAAACAATTGGTGTATTAACAAGCGGCGGCGATGCTCCGGGTATGAACGCGGCAGTTCGCTCGGTTGTTCGCACTGCCTTATCAATGGGTATGAAGGTTATGGGTATCAGACGCGGTTATAATGGTCTTATTAACGGTGATGTTTTTGAGATGACAGTTCGTGATGTTTCAGAGGTTATTCATCGTGGCGGTACCGTTCTTTATACTGCCCGTTGCCCCGAATTTAAAACAGAGGAGGGCGTAGATAAAGCCGTTGCAACCTGTAAAGAATACGGCATTGAGGGTATTGTTGTTATTGGTGGTGACGGTTCTTACCGTGGCGCCAGAGATTTATCCTTAAAGGGTATTCCCTGTGTTGGTGTTCCCGGTACAATTGATAACGATATTTCTTCTACCGAATATACCATCGGTTTTGATACCGCAATGAACACCGCTATGGAAATGGTAGATAGACTTCGTGATACAACCCAGTCTCACGACCGTTGCAGCGTTGTTGAGGTTATGGGTAGAAATGCAGGTCATTTAGCCCTTCAAACAGGTATTGCTGTTGGCGCAGTAGCAATTATGGTACCTGAAATTCCCTGTGATGTTGAAAATGTAATCAAAAAGATTGAGCTTACCCGCAAAAACGGCAAGGAGCATTTTATAATTGTTGTTGCTGAGGGCGTTGAAAAGAGTGTTGACCAAATCGCCAAAGAGATTGAAGCTGCAACGGGTGTTGAAGCTCGCGCAACCGTTTTGGGACACGTTCAGCGTGGTGGTAGACCTACCGTTCGCGACAGAGTTATGGCAAGCTATATGGGTAATGCCGCTGTGGAGCTTCTTTCCAAGGGTATTGGCAACCGCGTAATTTGCTACGACAAGGGTATGATTATTAACCGCGATATCTATGAGGCACTTCAAATGAAAAAGCCTTTTGATATTGATGGCTATCGCGTAGCAGATACTATTTCTATGTAATTTATAATACCTATTAAAAAATTAATGAATACGGCTATGCCCTTTTGGGGTGTGGCCGTATTTTCTTTTATAAAGCCTTGTGAAAAACGAAAGGTTAGAAAATCCACATATTTCCGCCGTTTCCGAAACTGTGTATTGCCCGCTTTGTAATAGGGTTTTTGCGTAGCTTAGTCTAAGGTCGTTGCGGTATTCTATTGGCGATTTTCCCGTAAACTCCTTAAATGCTCTGCGAAAACCTACCTCGCTCATATCACAAAGATTGGCATAGTATAAAATTGGTTTATTCTCATTTTTGTTTTCAGTTATTTCAGAAAGGGCGGGTTGAAGCTTTTTGTGCTTTTTAGGTAAAGCAAAATAGCTTTCGTCAATCTGCCACATAAGGTTATAAAAGCAATGAAGATAATAAAAGGGATATTCGGTTTTACCAAAATTAATTTTTTCAAAAAAGGCTTCTATAAGCTGGGCAATATTTGGAAGCTCTATTATGGTGGGCGCCTTTAAATAGTGGGGTACTGTGCCTGATTTAACATCAAACTGAACAATTTTAATTCGTGTATTTTCTTCGGTGTATTCACCGCTATAAACACATCCCTTTGGTACAAAAATCACCTCTCCCGCATTTATGATTATTGTTTTTTTGTTATCGGGAAATGTGTATTTCATACTTCCGCTAAGGGAAAATATAAATCCGTGCTTGGGGCGTCCTTTTTTAAAGTGATGCTTGAAGCCTTGAGGTCGTTCAACCTCTAAAATATCTATGTTTTCTGCTATGAAATCAGGTTCGTTTAAAAAATATTCTTTTCTCATTTTTATCACCCAACTATATTTTAGTTTTTATTTTTGAAATTGTCAAGTCAAAATGAGCAAATAGTGTTAAAAAATATCATATATGCCATTGTTTTGTGATTGAATTGTGATTATAATTTAATTATAAAAGAGGTGAAAATACTATGAATGAAAATTATTTACTTAAAAGTGAAAATGCAAAAAGGCTTTATTTTGATGTTGCGAAAAATCTGCCCATAATTGATTTTCATAATCATATAGAGGTAAAAGATATTGCAATAGATAGAACATATGAAAACATATACGAGCTTTGGTTAAAGCCCGACCCTTATAAGCACCGACTTATGCGCATTTGCGGAATACCCGAGAATTTTATTACGGGTGATGCCGAGCCCTTTGAAAAATTTTTGAAATTTTGCAGTATTTTTCCTATGATTGCGGGCAATCCCGTTTACGATTGGTCACGAATGGAGCTTTTAAAGGTATTTGGAATTTCTGTCCTGCCAAGTGAAAATAACGCAAAATATTTGTGGGACGAAATTAATGAAAAGCTCAGCTCTAAGGAATTTTCAACCACACAAATTTTAAAGAGCTTTAATATTGAATATCAGTCACCTGTTGCTACCCTTTTGGACGATTTAACTCCCTTTAGAGGAGAGGGTATTGTGCCGTCTCTCAGGGGAGATAGTCTTCTTGCTCCAAGTGAGTATTTTATAAATTCTTTAAAATCTAAAACAGGCTTAGCAATCAATGATACGGCTTCCTATATAAAGGCTGTTTGCGTTATTTTAGATAAATTCGCCCAAGCGGGGTGCATTTTTGCAGACCATTCTTTGGATTATGATTTTTTTGAAAATCCAAAGCAAAAGCTTGAAATATTAATGGCTTTGGCAGAAGAATATGCAAAAAGGAATTGGACATTGCTTCTTCATATAGGCGCGAAACGAAAAACAAGCGCAAGGCTTGAAAAACTCGCAGGTCCTGCGGGGGGATATGCCGCAACATCAAACGATTTTCCAATTTCAAGGGTTGTTGATTTATTGGGCGATGTAGAAAAATCAGGAGCGTTACCCGATACCGTTATATTTCCCCTTAATATGAGCGACCAAGCGCCCATTTCGGTGCTACAGGGCTCTTTTTGTGAGGATAATGTTGCCTCAAAGGTTCAGCTTGGCCCTGCGTGGTGGTGGTGTGACCATTCCTTAGGAATTAAAAATACACTTGACTTGATTGCTGCCTTCGGAGCTTTTTCACAGTTTATAGGTATGACAACCGACTCCAGAAGCATTTTATCCTTTGTAAGGCACGATTATTTCAGAAGAATTCTTTGCAATTGGTTAGATAGTAAAAATACCTTTGAAGAATGGGAACTTCCGTTTGAATTTCAAAAGGAAATTGTGACAAAAATTTGCTATAAAAACGCAAAATCAAAAATTAAAAAGAGGTAGTTATTTATGAAAGAATATTTTAGCGGTAAGGTTGCAGTAATTACAGGTGCGGCAGGTGTAATTTGCTCTCAAATAGCCAAAGATTTGGCAGGTCTTGGTGTAAAGCTTGCCCTTGTAGACCGAAATGAGGAAAATCTTAAAAAAATCGCCGAGGAAATTTCAAACTCGAACAGCGAATGTAAATGCTACACCTGTGATGTCACAAGCAAGACTTCGGTGGATTACTTAGCCGAAAAGGTTATAGCAGATTTTGGCAAATGTGATTTTTTAATAAACGGAGCAGGGGGCAACAACGCAAAGGCGCAACCCAAAATCACCGAATTTGACCCAAGAGAGCTTGAAAACGAAGAAATAAACGGTATTTATAATGTGGATATGGATGCTTTTGAAGGGGTTATAAAGCTAAACACAATGGGTACGGTTTACCCACTTTTGGCATTTGCAAAATATATGACAAAATCGGGTGGTGGCAGTATAGTTAATTTTGCATCTATGAATACATATTGCCCCCTCACAAGAAATTTTGCCTACGCAATGAGCAAGGCAGCGGTGGCAAACTTCACTAAGGCCTTTGCGGCATATTTTGCAAAAAGCGGAGTTCGTATAAACGCCGTTGCTCCGGGATTTATAGTAAATCCTCGCAGTAAGCTTATTTTAGGCACAGTTGAAGATGGTCTTACCAAAAGAGGACAGGATGTAATAGACCATACTCCAATGGGCGATTTTGGAAGGGCGCAGGATATGTGCGGTACAATCCGTTATCTTTTAAATGAGAATATGTCAGGCTTTGTTACAGGTGTTACAATTCCCGTAGATGGTGGATTTTTAACCTTAAGCGGGGTGTAAATATGACTTTAACCGATTATTTTAAAAGCGAAAGGGACGCCACTTGGGATTTTGCTCTCCAATCGGGTGTGAAGCACGGCGTAATCCGTCTGCCCGAGGATGAAAAATTTAATATAACAGAAAAATCTCATTGGGAAGCGGTTTATAAAAAATTTACCGATTTTGGTATTATCCCCTTGGTTATTGAGCCAATGCCAAACGCTCTCCACGACCATATTAAGGCGGGGGACAGTAGGCGTGATGAATGTATAGCAAAGGTTATAAAAATGTTCCCCTTAATGCGTGATTTTGATATAGATACCATTTGCTTTAATTGGATGGCGCATATTGGGTGGTTACGCACTTCTTCAAATTATCCCGAGCGCGGCGGCGCAAGGGTAACCGAATTTAAAATGGCGGATTTCAAGCCAACCGATAAAAAAATCACAGCAAATGAGCTTTGGAAAAATTACGAATATTTTGTTAAAGCAGTAATCCCCGAAGCCGAAAAATACGGCATAAAATTAGCGCTCCACCCTGATGATCCGCCCGTACCAAGACTTGGTGATGTTGAGCGCATTATGATATCTCGCAATAACATAAGAAAAGCGGTTTATGATATTTGCCCAAGTGATAGTCTTGGCATTACAATGTGTCAGGCAAACTTTTTTATAATGGGTGAGAATTTAGAGGATACCATTCGCGAATTTGCTAAAAAAATACATCTTGTGCATTTTCGCAATACCAAAGGTGAGCCAAATAATTTCCGTGAAACCTTCCACGATAACGGCGATATCAATATGGCAGAGCTTATGAAAATCTATGTTAAATACGGCGTGGATGTCCCCATTCGCGTTGACCATGTGCCTACTATGGCGGGTGAAAAATCAACTCTTGCTGGTTATGATGCTTTAGGCAGACTTTTTGCCATAGGTTACTTAAAGGGTATTATTGAAGCCACCGAAGGGAGTAATAATCTATGATAACAATTTCAAACGAAATAATAAAAAAACAGGAAAATTTTTGGAATCACTGCCTTTTTCATCCCACCGATGCCGTTGAGGATTCTTGGGGAAAAAGAATTCTAGACCGTATGGCAGAGGATAAAGCGGTTAAAACAATAAGAATTTATGCAATGCTTGAGGATATTGTCTATATTGATATGAAGGGTGAGCTTTGCTATGATTTTCGCGCAAATGACCTTCGCCTTGATTATCTCATAGAAAAGGGATATGACCTTTTAATTGCCCTTGCCGCAATGCCCGATTGCATTGCAAAATCCTCTAAGAATAAAACCAGTGTATCCTTTAACAAAACCCGATATAAAGGTAAAATGTTCAATACATCGCCGCCTGCTGATTATAAGGTGTGGGAAGATGTTTGCTACGAATATATGAAGC
>SVPL01000009.1 GCA_015065925.1 Oscillospiraceae bacterium | reverse complement strand
CCTCCAAAAATAAAAAATGTATGACAATTTACGCGCGGCGCAAAAAATCATACATACAATTATATATATATATATATATATTGTCAAGTATTTTAACGAAAAAAATTGAAAAATATTCCATTTTGTTGCAAACAAACGAAAACACACGAAAACGCGCGATTTTACACGATTTTCACCGCATTTTTATAAAATATAATCAAATACTTTACATTGCAACGATAACGGCAAAAATTTATTGCATTTGGTCGCGGCGCGTGCGTAATTCAGAAGATTGCCGCTATCGTTTTGCAAATATCCCAAAACGCGCCCCGCCGTCTTTGTCATACAAGCCGTGCCGCTCCCTTATTTTATTTTTTCAAAAAAATATTGTATAATATTTATAGAAAGTAAGAAAAGACTTTCATAAATAAAAAATGAGTAAAAGGAGAATGAATATGAACAATAATTCTATGTTCGAAAGTTTAATCCAAGGATTAGACAAAAATTTATAGGCGCAATTATCTTATTATTTCCGTAAGCAAATGATTTTAGAGGATTTTGCCAAGAGTAAGGAAATGCAGAAGATGAAAGCCGAAATCATCGATGAGGTATTGCAACGAATATCTTTAACAACAAATGCAGATGAAATTATAAGTCAAATCAAAGACTTGCAAAAAGGTCTTGATGATTTATATAAAACTGTAATGTAAGGGGGACTGAATATGCCTGAAACATTTCCTAATCAGCGTATGATACAAGTCCACCGCGAGCCAATAGAAAGTGATTTCCTCGGTATTAAAAACGAGAATTGGCAGGCGGCAAGCCGTGATTTAGGGGCGCACGCTTTAAGGCTTTATTTATATTTAGCCGCTAATGCGAATAATTATACATTTGCTTTATCGCCTGCGGATATACGACAAAGAATAGGTATGCCTAATTCTACTTATCGCGACCAATTTTTAATATTGGTTGATAAAGGATATTTGGTGCAGAGTGGTAGTAATAAATATGATTTTTATGAAGTACCACAAACGCGCCACGCACCTATACAAAGTGAAAATTGCGCGCCGCTCGGCATTGATTTTGAAAATGCTACGGATGACGGCTTTTCTCAAACGCCAACCGCACAAAATACTACGGGAAAGGATATAGAAATAAATAATAGAGATATTGAGAAAAATACCTCTATAAATAATGAAACCCTTTATCCTGAAAGAGTAGTATATATCACTTCACCAATAGCAGAGGGTAAAAAGCGACCACCCGAACAACAAGAAGTTCCAAAAGGTGAGTTTGTGTTTTAATAAAAGAACGAGCAGAAGATTTTATTTCTTCCGCTCGTTTTCTCTTTGCTATTGGCTTTTATTCTGCTTTTATCTGCGGTTTTGCCGCTCCCACTATAATTATCTATTATTTATATTAACAAATAAGGGAGCGGCTTATGCGGCGCGTTTAAGACTATCTTTTTAATGTTATACGCGCGCCGCCTTGTTTCATTTGTGCAAGGGGTGAAAAGTTATCATAATTTTTTGTAAGGTCGGCATTAAAAACCGCGCAATAGTGTTTTGTCATTTCTAACGTTGAATGACCTAACAACTTTTGGAGCGTGAACGCGTCCCCACCGCAATCAATTAAATACTTTCTTGCAAAGGTATGTCTAAATAAATGAATACTTGTTTTATTAACTCCGCGCCGCGTGTTGTAGCGTGATATTGCAATGCGTAAACCATTTTCAGTTAGCGGCAAACCATTTTCGGTGCAAAATAAATAATCTTCATCATTTCCTTTTCTAAATCGCAAGTATTCGCGCAATATCTTAATCATTTCACTACATAAAGGTATCACTTGCGCCCTGCGGTTTTTGGTATGTCTATAATGAACAAGTCCATTATCAAAATCAATGTCGCGTATTTGTATTGCCCTGATAGTCGCGGCGCGGCTACCGCTATTTAAAAGGAAATTAACAATAACCCAATCGCGATATTCTGCAAAGCCGCATTTTCTAATATCAGGCTTTTTCAATAGTTTTTCGAGTTCTCTATCGGTGTATGTATCTTTTACTGTTTCTACACCCTTGTAGAGTTTCATATTTATTTGAGTGATACATTCTTCATTACACCACGAGAAAAACGCTCTCAAACACCTTGTATATGTACTTATGCTATTGGCGGATATTTCCGCGCCGCGCATACTTGCAATCATACTATCCAAATCGCTTTTGGTTAGGTCGGTTATATCCTTGTATATATCCAAGTGGTGAGCAATCGCGTGAAAGTGATAGTTATAACTCTCTATTGTTTTGTCGGCAAGTCCTTTTGTTTTGCGAGAAATAATAAAGTCCTTAAATGTTTCCTCAATACTTGCGCCCTGATGAAGTGTAATTTTAGCCATTTTTCTTGTCTCCTTGATTTTCATTTTTTATATCAAAAATCAAGAGTACAGATTTTTTTACTAAAATATAAGAAAAACCCCTGAAACTCAATGTTTCAGGGGTTTTTTGGTGATCCATCGGGGATTCGAACCCCGGACACCTTGATTAAAAGTCAAGTGCTCTGCCGACTGAGCTAATGAATCATTTATTTTCTTTACGCGACTTTGTTATTATACCAATATCTTACCCAATTGTCAAGCGTTTTTTACCTTTTTTTGAATTTTTTATTTTTTTTGGAAAATAGAACATATTATTTACCATTTAAAAGCAGAAAACAGTATAAAAACACAAAAAGAAAAACCGGAAGAAATTTTCTTCCGGCCGCAAGCAAACCAATTTTAGAAAATAGGCAGGCTGGCTATCTTTCCGCCAGATTAAAAGAAGTGTAGAACTTATGCCTCTTCCTTCATCTTTGCAAAACACTCGCTGCAATAAACGGGACGGTCATCACGGGGAGCAAAGGGAACCTTTGCAACACCTCCGCAAGCTGCACAAGTAGCTTCGTGCATTTCACGGGGAGCTCTACCGGCGTTTTTGCGTGCATCGCGACATGCCTTGCAGCGCTGCGGCTCGTTTACGAAGCCCTTAGACTCATAAAACTCCTGCTCACCTGCTGTGAACACAAATTCTGCTCCGCAATCTTTGCATACTAGGGTCTTGTCTTCAAACATGTTCAGTACCTCACTTGAAATGGTTTTTGCCTTGGTAGGACTTGCACCTACACCTTTGGAAACAACGCTCTGCTATTAAGCTACGAAGGCGTATACAAATGCTTTAGCGTAGTTTTTGTCTAATACGCTGTATAGCATTATCAACTGATTTTTTGGATGTTTTAAGTACATTTGAAATTTCGGAATAATCGAAATCCAAAAGATAATAATACAAAACATCTCTTTCAAAAGGCGAAAGCTCTGTATTAATTCTGTCCTTCAACCGTTCAAAGCCTTCCCGCGCGATATACTCCGATTCGGGATCACTAACAGCAATAAGATCAAAAAAACTTTCGTCTGTATAGATTATAGAAGAATTTGGTAAAGCCTTTTTTCTGCCGGCTTTACGCACAAGAGAAATCAACATACGCCTCATACAGGTGTAGCAAAATGTAGAAAAAGCTGAGTCTTTAAAATTATAAACATTTATTGCGGTAAAAAAACCAATTGTAGCTTCTTGCACAAGGTCTTCAACATCATAACCCAAACCCTGAAAAGAATATGTCATAGTACGAATTTTAGGTAAATATTTTTCATATAATATTTTAAAAGCAGTTTCATCTGATTTTTGGATAAGCCTAACAAGCTCTTCGTCTGAAAAATCAATATAACTTTTAAAATCCTTTTTTTTCATTAAAATACCTTCGCACAATTAATAACTATAATAATTTAATATAATAATACTACATTTTATCTACCTTGTCAAGTAAAATTTTATTATTTGCACAAAAAACAAAGCCTTTTTACTATTGTTGACATATTATGAAAAATAAGTTAAAATAGTAATATAAATTATGGAGGTGCCCAAATGATTAACGAAGCATATAAAAAATGGTTAGAGAAAGCCACCGCCGACTCAGACCTTACAGAAGAATTACTTAGCATAAACACAAATCAGGATGAAATTAATGACCGTTTTTATAGAAATTTAGAATTTGGTACTGCAGGACTCAGAGGGGTTATTGGAGCAGGTACAAACAGAATGAACATTTATACTGTTGGCGCCGCTTCCCAAGGTTTAGCAGAATATGTTAATTCCATCACAAATGCTCCTAAAATTGCCATAGCATATGACAGCCGAATTAAATCAGATTTATTTGCAAAACACGCCGCTTCGGTTTTTGCCGCAAACGGAGTTACGGTTTACCTTTATCCCGAGCTTGCCCCTACCCCAATGCTTTCCTTTGCGGTTCGTTATTTGAAGTGTGATGCAGGTATTGTAATAACCGCCAGTCACAACCCCTCAAAATATAATGGATACAAAGCCTACGGCCCTGATGGCTGTCAGTTAGGCTTAGAGGCAAGTGAGTATGTGCTTTCTATTATAGAAAAGCTTGATATTTTTGCAGATATAAAATCCTGCGATTTTGATACTGCGGTTAATGAAGGTAAAATCAAGCTTATTGGTGAAGATGTTGTTAACGCATATCTTGACGCAGTTCAATCGCGCTCTGTTGCTGATGAAAGCTACAATTTCGGCGATATGAAGGTAATCTACACCCCATTACACGGCGCAGGTAATAAGCCTGTACGCGCTATTTTAAAGCGCATTGGCATAAACAATGTTGTTGTAGTACCCGAACAGGAATTACCCGACGGCAACTTCCCCACCGCGCCCTATCCTAACCCTGAAATTCGCCAAGCCTTTGAGTGTGCATTGGAGCTTGCTAAAAAAGAAAATCCCGACCTGCTTTTGGCAACCGACCCCGACAGCGACCGAGTTGGTATTGCCGTTAAGTACCAAAACGAATTTCACTTAATGAGTGGTAATGATGTTGGTGCTTTGCTTCTTAACTATATTCTTGAAAGGAAAACCGCCCTTGGCACCCTTCCTAAAAATCCCGTTGCAGTTAAAACAATAGTTTCTACCAATCTTGTTAACGCCATTGCCGCCGATTACGGTTGTGAATTAAAAGAGGTTTTAACAGGCTTTAAATTCATTGGCGAACAGGTATTGCTTTTAGAACAAAAGGGTGAAGAGGATCGCTTTATTTTTGGTTTTGAGGAAAGCTACGGTTACCTTGCGGGAAGCTATGTTCGCGATAAGGATGCCGTTATTGCCTCAATGCTTATTTGTGAAATGTGCTGTTATTACAAGGCAAAGGGAATGACATTAATAGAGGTTTTAGACTCCCTTTATAAAAAATACGGTTATTTTTACAGCTGTCAAAAGAGCATCACCTGCGAAGGTCAGGACGGTATGGAAAAAATGGCTAACGCAATGAAGTCGCTAAGAGAAAATCCACCAATGGAAATTGCAGGCTTTAAAACTCTTAACGTACTTGACTATTCCACCTCCTTAAACCTTGAGCTTGCTACACAAAAAACAAGCACAATAAATCTACCAAAATCCAATGTGCTTAGTTATGTTCTTGAAGACGGCGCAGGTGCGATTGTAAGACCTTCAGGCACCGAGCCTAAAATTAAATTTTACATTTTCTCTGTTGGCGATAATCTAAATTCTGCTATATCAACCGCTAAAATCATTAGTGATGATATGGAAAAATATTTAAATTTGTAAAACTGAATAAAGCAATCCAAAAGAGTGTGATATATGACAAGGAAAAAAAGAATTGAATATTTAATAGTTACATTATGTGTTCTATTTACGGGCTTTCTAATTTATGGTTTGGTAGCTAGTATTCAACCGCTTATTAATGATGACAAACTTGCATCCTTTTTGTTGTTTGGCTGTATCGGTGGCTTTGGTTTTAGTATGATTTTATCAACAATCATACTAACAGTTAATTTTTTTGCTAAAAGAAAACTAGTTTTCAAAATCATTGCAGCAATTCTTTGGCCCATAACTTTTGCGTGTGCTGTTTATGCAGGATTTTTTTGCTATATTCCTTATCAAATCTATAATATTGTAAAGATAATTAAAGATAAACCAATATCTGATATTGACGAAAATGCTTGACCCGATTTGGTCAAGCATTTTTGTCTTTTATTATTTATTATCTATTATTTCTTCTTTATTCTTTTGAATTGCGCTTTGGGAATTAAATAATAAAGAATATTGAATAAAGAATAAATAAGAAATGTTAAAACAATATTGTTATCCAATAAACAATCCCATAAACCACACTCGCCACTGTGCCGTACACGATTACAGGCCCTGCGATGGTGAAAATTTTTGCCCCCCAAGACAAAGCCCTCTGTTGCTGTCAAAATAGGACACAGTGATTTTGCAAATATGTATTTACTTTAAATCGGTGGTATGGTATAATAAATTTAAGGTCTACACCGACGCTTACACCATAGATAATCACCGTGGACTGCGCATACAAATTTACAAAAAGCTTGTTATGCGGTAAAATAAAAAATAAGGAGAATCCCTATGTCTACATTTAACGAATTAATGCAAAAATATGTCAACACTGATTATTCAGTTCTGCTGTCCCTTGCCAAGGAGGCAGTGTCCAGATTAATCGGTCCGTGCCGTACTGTTGATCCCCAATACAACGGAAATTATATGCTATGTTCTCTGGTTCTGTCTGCAATTGGAGCAGACGGTGTTCTCACCGCCTTGGAAAAAAAGCTGCTTGGCGATGTGCTTGGACTGGACGAACAAGGTATTCAAAAAATGCTCTCAATGTACAATAGCGGAATGCCTGATTTGGCAAATCATTTTGCCGACAATATGGGGGAAGATACCAAGGCAGATGCAATTATGCTGATTACCATCTTCGCTGCCGTTGATGAAAAAATCTCCAGAGAAGAAACCGCCTTTATTCGCAAACTCTTTCAATAAAATTCCGAGGTGGTTGCCGTCGGGAAAAAATTTACATCAAATCAGCGGTGTGGTATAATGAAATAAAGGGAGTGATTTATATGAAACCGTTTTTAGGAATTGACCTGACAACAAACAAGAAAAACGAACAAATAAATGGTGATGAATTTATAGTAGCAAAACCGGATTCATCATTATCGCAATCTCTTGAATCTTCTTCTGAAAATGTAGCGGAAACGATTGAAAAAAGCAAACTACCGCTTCCTATACGAATTGGACATTGGATATGTGGAGCAGTTGGAGCACTTGTTGCCATCGGCATAATAAAAGCTTTGGGCGGGGAAGACAGCGTCACCCTCAGCGAAGCATATCAAAACGCGTCTTGGCTTTTTTGGCTTGGCGGTGCTTGTTTGGTGGCTTGGGCGCTTCTAAAACTTATAAGTGTGCGCAAAGAAAAGAACGTTTTAGAAACAGAAGAAAGTTCTCAAGTGTTCAATCATTTAGATAAAACCTGCGACGCCATTCTTGCTGATCTGAAAGTCCCCCAGAATTCTAAAGAAATTGATATTTTATCCTTCTTTTATAAGCTAAAAGGCGAAGAAATTAAGGTTTGTGAGAAAGGTTTGCAAATTGCACCTTATATAAATCCGATTTTCCATATTTTTGCAGACTCAGAAAATCTTTATTTAGCAAATTTAGAAGGAAAGTATGCTATTCCGTTATCCGCAATTAAATGTATCAAATCCATCAAGAAAACCATTCGCATTATGGAGTGGAACAAAGACGAAGAATTTAACAAAGGAATATACAAGCAATACAAGTTAAGTGAAGATAACTATGGTTGTATTATCTGTAAAAGTTATCACATATTAGAATTCAAACACAATAACGACTTGTGGGGGATTTATATTCCTTGCTACGAACTTCCTGTAATCGAAGAAATTACAGGATTAAAAGCAAACGCTTGTTAATACATAAAAGGCTTGACCGCTTTGGTCAGCCTTTATTTTTTCTTTCTTCTTTATTCTTTCTTCTTTATTCTTTTGAATTGCGCTTTGGGAATTAAATAATAAAGAATATTGAATAAAGAAATAAATAAATGTTAAAACAATGTTGTTATCCAATAAATTATCCCATACACCACACTCGCCACCGTGCCGTAGACGATGACGGGACCGGCGATGGTGAAAATTTTGGCGCCTACACCCATTATCCAGCCTTCGGTTTTAAACTCAATTGCAGAGGAGGCGACGGCGTTGGCAAATCCCGTTATTGGAACTAAGGTTCCTGCGCCTGCAAATTTTCCTATATTATCAAATATTTTGAGTGCTGTTAAAAGCACCGCAAAAAATATAAGTGTAACGGGAATTAACATTTTAATTTGTTGTTGTCCTGCGCCAAGCTCGGCATAAAGCAGGGTTAAAAGCTCACCTAACACGCAAATAAATCCACCAACACAAAAAGCTACTATACAATTTTTAAAAATCGGCGATGGGGGCGAGGCTTTTTTTACAAGCTCACCGTATTTCTTTTTGGAAATTTTCATTTAAAATCTCTCCTTCTATATGCTATGTTTTACCTATTTTTACATAATATTCGTCTTAACTTTGACTAGTATAAATAAGAAAATCGAGCCTAAAATATTATTGGTGATTATATGGAAAAAATTATAGAGCTTAAAAATATTTCTAAACATTATTATATTGGCAAGGAAAGGCTTGAAGTCCTTAAAAATATAAATTTAACGGTTGAAAACGGTGATTTTTTGGCAATTACGGGTGAATCGGGCTCGGGTAAATCTACACTTATGAATATTTTAGGCTTTTTAGATACCCCCGATGCGGGGAGCTATGCTTTTGACGGAAAAAATTCCAAAGCTTTTTCAAGCCACACGCTTTCAAAACTAAGGGGTAGTAAAATTGGTTTTATATTTCAAAGCTTTCATCTTTTACCTAACCTTACAGCCTACCAAAATGTTGAATTACCGCTAATTTACAACAAAATCCCAAAAAGCAAAAGAAAAGAGCTCTGCCTTAACGCTCTGAACAAGGTGGGTTTAACCGAGCGAATTAATCACAAGCCCAATCAGCTGTCGGGCGGTCAAAAGCAACGGGTGGCTATTGCCCGCGCGATTGCGCTATCTCCCCCGCTTATTTTAGCAGATGAACCAACAGGAAATCTTGACCCCGCCTCAGGTAAAGATGTGCTTAATATTTTAGAAAATCTCAACAAAGAAGGTACTACCATTATTATAATAACCCACGATATTTCAATTGCCAAAAAAGCTGAAAATCAAATAAACATTATCAATGGAAAAATATACTGTTAACAAATGCCCGAGCTTAAAAAAGTTCGGGCAGTTTAATTATGTAACACAAAAAACTGCTCTACATAGAATGTTATTGAGGTGGAAGGCAAAAATCTACCCAATTTTTTATAGGAGGATTTGCAATGTCAGACGAAAACTGCAATTTATTACCCGATAGCTTCAAAGAAGCGGTATGCATTGACGCAGGAAGAATTTACGATTCTTGTTGCGACCGCGACTGCTTAGAGGATTTAAGATGTTATTTTTCACCGACTGCACAGGCAATTGTTGATACTGCAACAAATGTCAGGGTGCGCTCGGCAGAGGTTTCAAAAGTTTACATCGATGTAGAGCCCGTTAGCTTCAACCGTGGTTATTACTCCTGCGATTTAACCTTCTTTTTTGTGTTGGAGTTTGAAATTTTTTCAGCTCCTCACACCAAGCCACAGTGCATAAAGGGTGTAACAACCTTTAATAAAAAGGTTATTCTTTACGGCAGTGAGGGAAATGTAAAGGTATTTTCAAATCAAACAACACTTGAAGACGCCGTTGACTGTATTGAACGCCCCACCACCAATATGCCTAAATGTGTTGTTCAGTGTGTGGACCCCATTGCCCTTTCGGCAAGAATAGGAGAAGTCAGAAGCAACTTTGACTGTTGCTCAATGATACCTAAATGTATTTGCGAATGTATCGGCGGTGAAGTTGTAAACGACTGTCACAGCGGAACACCAACGGTTTATGTAACTATTGGACTATTCTCTATTGTTCAATTAATTCGCAATGTTCAAATGTTGGTACCCGTTTACGATTTTTGCATACCTCAAAAAAGCTGTGATAATTCAACCGACCAGCCCTGTGATATTTTCAGCAAAATTCAGTTCCCTACCGACGACTTTTTCCCACCCAAAGGATGCAAAAACAACGGCGACTGCGGTTGCGGATGTAAATAAGGCAAAAAAATTAAGGTCACGCTTTCGCGTGACCAATTTACATAAAGGCTAAATTATTTTTGTTATATACGCTGCGGCAAAAAAGCCAACAACAAATAATAAAATAAAAAACAAGGCTATTAATACAACCTTAAAAAAGGACCTTCTGCCACCTTTTTTTCTAACATCCGTTCTTTTGATTTTTTGCACTAACATCACCGTAATAAATAAATTCAAATACATTATTTCCAAAAGGGAGCCAAAAATACAAATTTATTTTTTAATCATTCTTTTTCTGAGGTAATATATTTGCAAATACAAAAACAAAACATCCAAAATTTCGCAAAAAAAGTTACAAATAAAAAGAGATAATAACACACAATGCTCGGCAAAGCCAAGATATCTGAAAAGCATTGTAAGTACACCTATTAGTATTCCATACACTATTTTTGCTAAGTTTACAGATGGCGCATTAATTATATCACCCGCCACAAAAACAGCAACAAATATGTATGAAGTTGCAGAAAGCTCATATAAAACAGAAAATAACGGACTTTGATTGGTACGGTTAATAAGCAGAGCAAAAACCGCTACTGTAACTATCATAGAAAGTGAAACCTGCCACGCCATACTTTTTCTGAATATAAAATAAACGCATACACCAAGGATTATAAAAATGCAGGTTGTTCCAAGTCCACCCGGATAATCACCCGTTAAAATATTTAAAAAGCTGTAGGGAAGCTCCTTTTTAAGCTGTAATTGTTGAGCAATAGACTCTACGGAAGCATAGAAATCACTATTAATATTTTCAAAGGGTGAAAAGGTACCAAAGGAAACCTCTGACGGAAAGCTGGTCATAGATTTTGGAGCTACTGTTAACATATATATCCAGGCTAAAACGGGTGTTAAAAAAAGATTTTTATAATTATTTCCCAAAATCACTCTAACAAACAAAACGCTTATAAACGAAGCGCTAATTGGTACCCAAAAGTCAATGGTAACGGGGCAAAGCATTGCAATTATCAGTCCCATAGCCAGACTTCTAAGGTCGGTATTCTTATCACGCCTTGCAATAATTAAGCCGATTTTTTCGGTTAACCAAGCAGTTAAAGCGCAAAACAGGCACAGGGTTAAGGCTCTGAGACCGTTTTGCACAACAGAGATTATCATTACCGAAAGCAATCCAATAAGCAAATCCAAATGCAGATTTAAAGAGGTTTCGCTGCTATGAATAAAGGGAGATGCTTTCACGGAGGATTTAATCATTTTTCGCCACCCCCATATAAAAAGTTGTTGTACTCACGGATTTTTTGTCCAAGAGGCTGACGGGATGGACAAATATATGAACAAGCGCCACAATAAACACACATACCTGCACATAGGTTTTTTGCAATCTTTTCGCTTGTTTTATTGGAATTTCGCAGAATAAAATAGGGTGCAAGCTCCATTGGGCAAACTTCGGCACATCTTCCGCAATTAACACAATGATAGGTTTTGTTATGCTTTTTAAGCGGCATAACGGTAAGAGCACCATCCCAGCGTAAAAGAGAGGATTCGGTAGAAACCACATACCCCTTCATAACGCCGCCCGCTACCACTCTTTCCAAAATACCGTTAGCCGAACATTTTTCAAGCAAATGCTTTGTTGGAGTGCCGTTTAAAACCTCGCAATTTGCAGGTTTCAAAGCACCGTCACCCCAAACAGTAACAATGTGCGATATTTGAGGTTCACCGAAAAAAGCGGCTCTATATAGCGCTTTACAGCATTGAACCCCTACCCTTAACGCGGTGTTTTTATGGGCATATTGGACTATTTCGGGCTCGGCAGGATATTTCCCCTTAACCAAAACAATGTCAATATCATCAATTTTGCTTTTTATAAATTCTTCGGTTCTGAAATTTTTCATAATAAGCAATTCAATTTTAGGAATTTTAAAGGTTCTTGCCAATATTTTAGCACCTTCAAAGACCTCATTTTGATAATTCAAAAGAGTTGCCGTTTTAGAAAGGTCATAAGGCTGGTCATCAACACAGTCAATTATAATTTTTTGGTATTTAGTAGAAGGATTTATAAAATCATTCAAAAATCCCGAAAATGGCTCATTAACAATTGCAGATTTTTTAATAATTTCCAACAATTCTTCTTCATTATAATTACCTTTAACCTCCCAAAGAGGATAAGAAGGTGTGTCTCTTTCATCCGATTCAATTACGGCATATTTAATTTTTTGTGAGTATTCCTTTACGGCGTTTGAAAAAAGGTCTGTAATTTTTCCGCTGATTGAAGAATACACAGGTATCCCGTTTTTCACATAAGCAATAATATCAAATTTTTCTACCCTATCCCCTATGTTTTTTATCATTTCAATTTTATCATTTTCAAAACCAATTGGAAGTCTGATATTTTTGGGCACAGAGTATGGTTTAATATCCATATCAATGTAAAAATCACGGAAGAGTTTTACACCCTTTTTGGCAATAATTTGCATCCTTTTTTCTCCTCTTGAAAACAGACTGAAACAAGGTTAATATATAAATATAACGCACTCATTTTTAAAAAAGGAGCGTACATTTATGACCGTTATCAGCGAAGGTCCCCTATGTCTTAAAATACATTTAAATAAATACGAACTGAAAAAATATTTTAACAGCTATAACGAAATCAGCATAGAAAATCCAAACGCAAAAAGAACAATTGGCATTTTGTTTAATATAGCCATAAATATGTCTGCCTTTGAAACAAAGGGCAAACGGCTGATTGAGGTTTTTCCTACCGCATCAGGCGGGTGCATACTTAAATTTACAAGCAATCCTCTGCCCTTTGAAACCACCAAGAATAAAAATCAAAATTTAAGATTTAAAAATCAAAAAAGCAAAAATAATCCTTACATATTTTGCTTTAAAGATTTTGAAAATTTATTATTGGTAATTGAAAAACTTTATAAAAACAATGTCACCAAGCTCTACACAGCAAGTGTTTACAGGTTAAATAAAAAATACTTCTTAAAAATCCATATACCCGTATATGATTTAAAAACAGGACTTTTAACAAACGAATTTGCAGAATACTCTACAAAGGGTAAGATGGCAGAATGTTTGATAAACGAATACGCAAAACCCATAGTTACAAATAATGCAATAAAGGAAATAGGAAAATATTTTTATAAAAAATCAAAAACTACAGATTTTTAATCTCTTTAACTCTTGCTGCCATATCCTCAGCAGAAAAAATATAATTACCTGCAACCAAAACTGTAGCGCCGGCATTAATTACCAGCGGTGCAGTTTCTGCATTTATACCGCCATCAACCTCAATTTCATAATTTAAACCCTTAAGCGCGGCATATTCGCTTAAGGTTTTAATTTTATCCAAAGCCATAGGCATAAACTTCTGACCGCCAAAGCCCGGCTCAACAGACATAACCAAAACCATATCGCAAAGGGGTAAATATTCAAAAATCTCCTCAGGATTTGTTGCAGGCTTAATTGTTAGGCAGGTTTTTTTGTTTTCTTCCCTGATATCCTTCAAAAGCTTTGATACATCCGAACCTGCTTCAAAATGGAATCCCAAATAATCGGCTTCATTTATAAAATCGTTTAAATATCTGTGGGGACGGTCAATCATAAGGTGAACATCCAAGAGAAGGTCGGTGTGCTTTCTTATGGAACGAATTATTGGCGCACCAAAGGAGATATTAGGAACAAAATTACCGTCCATAACATCCAGATGCAGCATATCAACACCTGCAAGCTCTAATTTTTTTATATCATCCTTCAGTGTTAAAAAATCGGCAGTTAAAACAGAGGGCGAAATTTTAATCATAAAAAAACCTCCAAAATATAATACCCTTATATTTTAATATAAAAATCGCAAACTGTCAACCATTCTAAAACTCATTGAGTGCATATTTGGGGAATTTCTTATTTTTTGTAAGCAATGAAATATTTTTAATAAAATGTTGACATTAAAATATATAGGAATTATAATGTTATTATAAAAAATTAGGAGTGTTGAATATGATTTTATGTACTTTATCATTGGCGGTTTTAATAATTGGAATTATTGCTTCAATAATTGTTAGCAAAAAGCCAGCCGCTAAAAAGCATCTATACATACCAATAATCATTTCTGTTCTTGGCGCCTTGGGCATATTTTTAAGCTGTATTGTTTCTGTTCCAACAGGTCACACAGGTGTTGTTGTAACCTTTGGTAAGGTAGAAAACTACACATTTGAAGCGGGTGTACACTTAAAGCTTCCCTATTCCGATGTTATTAATATGGATAACAGAACCCAAAAAGGCTCCGAAGAAATGGCTTGTTTTTCAAGCGATATTCAAGAGGTTGCCGCTACCTACACATTAAACTACCGCATTGAAAAAGCCAATGCACAAACAATTTACAAAACCATTGGCAAGGATTATTATAACACAGTAGTTACTCCCTGCATACACGAATCATTAAAAACCGTAACCGCAAAATATAACGCAGAGGATATTATTGGTTCTCGCGCAAAATTGGCAAAAGAGGTTGAAACTATGCTTGCCGAGAAGCTTAAAAAATATAACATTGAGCTTGTAAGCACAGCAATAGAGAATTTAGACTTTACCGATTCCTTTACACAAGCGGTTGAAGACAAGCAGGTTGCAGCACAAAATAAGTTAAAAGCCGAAACACAGGCAGAGCAAAAAATCATTGAGGCTGAAGCCGCCGCCCAAGCAAAGCTGATTGCCGCAGAAGCCGAAGCAAAAGCCAATGACACCATAGCAAAATCCCTTAACAATGATATTCTATACCAGCAATGGCTTGAAAAATGGGACGGTAAGCTTCCACAAGTGGCAGGTTCTGACGCAAATGTTATAATTGACGGTCTTGCTTCTTCGCAAGCAGTTGAAGATAAAACCGAATAATAATATTTAATCGAGTAGAATGATTTTCGGTCATTCTACTCGATTTTTTTAATTCAAAACCGCAATAGCTATATTCAAATAAAGGGCAAATAAAAGCCAAATAATATACGGTATAAGCAAATATGAGCTGAGCTTATTAATTTTAAAGGCTTTGATTGTAATTATCACAACCAAAATTAAAATCAACACAATAATAACTGCCGCTAATTTGTAGGCTTCCAATCTCCAAAACACCAAGGGCCATAAGGCGTTTAGTACAAGCTGTATCCAGTATAGCTTTAGTAAATCAGAGGTCTTTGGATTTCTTTCATTACTTAAAAAATATGCAGAAATACCCATCAGAAGATACAAAATGCTCCAAACAATAGGAAAAACTATTGCGGGTGGCGAAAGTGGCGGTTTATTAATGGAAGAATATATCTGACCTGTGCCACCGCCAAGCAAAGCACCTATAAAGCCAAAAACGAAGGTTAAAGCAAGATACAAAAGTAATTTTTTCAGTTTAATAGTTCGAATAACCATAGCACTACCCCTTTTTAAATATTATTTGCTGATTAATATATATTATTTAAAGGGGATGTCTTATAACCGAAATCACAAAAGGGCATCCTCTATTGCAAGCAATCTGTTATATTTTGCTACACGGTCGGTTCTGCAGGGCGCGCCACTTTTAATCATATTTGCATTAACCGCAACTGCTAAATCAGATATGAAGGTGTCTTCGCTTTCACCGGAACGATGGGAAATTACAGCTTTATAACCATTTTTGAGCGCCAAATCAATAACCTCCAGAGTTTCGCTGACGGTACCAATTTGATTGGGTTTGATTAAAATGGCATTAGCCGCTTTATTTTCAAATCCCATTATCAATCTATCGGTGTTGGTAACAAATAAATCATCACCAACAAGCTGAATGTTCTTTCCAAGACGCTTTGTAATTTTATTCCAACCATCCCAATCATCCTCAGAAAGCGGGTCCTCCACAGAAGCAATAGGAAAATCCTTACAAAGATTTTCTACCATATCAATCAACTCATCAGATGACATATATCTGCCACGCTTTGGAAGATAATATTTGCCGTCGCGGTACCATTCACTCGAAGCAACATCAAGGGCAAGACCTACCTCATTAAATCCGTAACCCGCAGATACAACCGCTTCACATATAAGCTCTAAAGCATCGCGGTCGGAGTCGATATTGGGAGCAAAGCCACCCTCGTCACCAACACCTGAGCTCAGTCCCCTATCACGCAAAATTTTTCCTAATTTGTGATAAATCTCACTTCCCATACGAAGGGACTCAGCAAAATTTTCACCCTTCGGAAGTATCATAAATTCTTGAATATCAACATTATTTGAAGCGTGGGCGCCACCGTTTAAAATATTCATCATAGGAGTTGGCAAGGTTTTGCCGCCTATCCCACCCAAATATCTGTAAAGGGGTAATTTGTGCGAGTCTGCCATTGCGCGGGCAAAAGCAATGGATACTGCAAGAATTGCATTTGCGCCTAAGGATGATTTATTTTCTGTGCCGTCAAGCGCAATCATAGTGCTATCAACAGAGTATTGAGTCGGACTAACCAGCTCACATAAATTTTTGGCAATGCTATTATTGATGTTTTCAACTGCATTTGTTACTGCCTTACCGCCGTAAAAGGATTTATCCCCGTCTCGAAGCTCGCACGCCTCGTAGGCGCCTGTAGAAGCGCCCGAGGGTGCAATTCCTACTCCTGCGCTACCGTCAGATAACACTACCTGAGCGCAAACAGTAGGATTTCCCCGTGAATCCAAAATCTGCAAGCCCTTAACTGATTTTATTGTTACCATAAAAATCACTCCAAAATATTTTTACTTATTATTTCCAGGTTAAACAAAAAAATACAGTCACCATCAATATTTTGATATATTAAATTAGCTATAAAAACCGCGAATTATTCTTTGGGTTTGGCTAATTTGACTTTTTTAAAAAAAATACGAAAAAACACTTGACAAATTCACTTTTAATGGTATAATTGTTATTGCGTTTGAATATGGTGGATATAGCTCAGCTGGTTAGAGTGCCAGGTTGTGGCCCTGGAGGTCGTCGGTTCGAACCCGATTATCCACCCCACATTTCAAACTCAATATTGGGGTGTCGTCAAGCGGTAAGACACAGCACTTTGACTGCTGCATTCGTAGGTTCGTCGGAGTAGTTGCAAAGCCGCGTTAGGCTTTGCAATCTGCGAAGTCTCGAGCAGCGAAGTTTTTTCGGTAACACTCGCAGTGTTCGAAAAAACCGTAGCGCAGAGTACCCTGCCACCGTGGCAGGATTTATTTTAAAATTAAATATTGGGGTGTCGTCAAGCGGTAAGACACAGCACTTTGACTGCTGCATTCGTAGGTTCGTCGAAGTAGTTGCAAAGCCGCGTTAGGCTTTGCAATCTGCGAAGTCTCGAGCAGCGAAGTTTTTTCGGTAACACTCGCAGTGTTCGAAAAAACCGTAGCGCAGAGTACCCTGCCACCGTGGCAGGATTCATTTTAAAATTAAATATTGGGGTGTCGTCAAGCGGTAAGACACAGCACTTTGACTGCTGCATTCGTAGGTTCGAATCCTGCCACCCCAGCCAAACGAAAATCCGTTCTCGAAAGAGGGCGGATTTTCGCCCCAATTATTCATTATTCAATATTCATCATTAATTATTCATTAAAAAAGAACGGATTTTCGAATGAATAATGAAGAATGAAGTCGCCTTCGGCTGATGAATAATGAATAATTTTAAGGCTAACCATTTGTTTAAGCGACCTATTTTTAATCAAAAAATGCCCCCAACATTTTTTTGATTAAAAATTTCTAATAAATAAAACTAAATAAAAATTAAAAACTAATAAAACTAAACGATAAATAAAAATTCAAATAAATTAAAGCAAGCTTTTTAAATATTCTTTAGTTAAATCAGGAACATTTGGATAAGCCGACTCGTATGCGTCCTTCTTTATATTCTTTCTATTCTTTATATTCTTATATTGTTGCCCTTGGTTTGTCTTTTGAATGTCATTGGATTGCCCTTGGTTTGCCCCATTACACTTATCCGACTCCTCGTATGTTTGATAATTTCCCCATTTCATCACGGTTGTAACGGTATGTTTGTTTGCCCCTTGTTTGCCCAATTCTTTAGATTTGCAGAGTTTTTCCAACGCACTGCGAACCTGTTTAGGGGTTAAATCCAATTCCTTTGCATTACTTTTTATTTAATTATACAACAAACGGAAAATCTTTTCCCCCCACCAAACAAAAATCCGCCCTACACAAGGACGGATTTTTTGTGTTTCTTAACTTTCGGAAAAACTAAAACGGCTTTTCTATTAATTCGGTTATACCTTCAAGTCTTTCGCGGATTTTTATGCTCTGAGGACAAACGCCCTCGCAATTACCGCATTTAATACAGTCAAAATTAGCTGCGCCCTCGTTAGGAAGGGTGCGTTTCATCTCTGCCTTAGTAATTCTCGCCAAGGAATAATCATTATAAATGTTAAATATTTTAGAAATAGAAATATTTTTAGGGCAGACATCTGCGCAATAATTACAGCTTGTACAGGGTATTAACTTAGCCTTTCTTATAACCTCTCTAGCCTTTGTGGTAACGGCGATTTCCTTATCGTCCATAGGAACAAAGCTTGCAAAGGTGTTTACATTATCCTGCATCATTTCCATATTGCCCATACCCGAAAGAGTCATAAATACATTATCAAGACTAGCGGCATATCTGAGGGCGTATGAAGCGTAGCTAGCCTTACCCAAAGCATCAAACAAAGCCTTAGCCTCATTCGGCAAATTAACAAGGGTGCCGCCCTTTACAGGCTCCATTACTATTATAGGTTTACCGTGCTTTACAGCCACATCATAACACGCCTTACTTTGTACGGCGGGATCATCATAATCCAGATAATTAATTTGAAGCTGAACAGCCTCAATAAAGGGTTGTTCGGTTAAAATTTTATCCAAAACCTCGGCGCTATCGTGGAAGGATAGTGCAATATGCTTTATTTTACCCTGATTTTTTAGTTCCTTAATAATATTAAAGGAGTTAAGAGCTTTATGTCTTTCATAGTTTTTGGAGTTTAATGAATGGAACAAGTAAAAATCAAAATACTCCACCCCGCAAAGCTCAAGCTGACTTTCAAAAAAAGGAACAACCTCATCCTCGCTTTTTACAAACCAATCAGAAAGCTTGTTGGCTAGAATAAATTTATCGCGAGGATACCTTGCAACAAGACAATCGCGAATTGCGGTCTCACTTTTTCCGTCAATATAACCGTGAGCAGTATCAAAATAATTAAAGCCTGCGTTTATGTAATAATCAATCATTGAGTTAAAGGTATCATAATCCACATTGTCATCCTTCATAGGCAGACGCATACATCCAAAACCAAAATTCTCATTTATCTCACTAAAGGGCATAAGCCATCCTCCAAATTAAATTATTTGTGTTTTTAAAAAACAATAGAGCATCAATAAAAAGTGCCGATTACCAACCTGCAATTATTTGAGATAAAAGCACCACATCCGTTAAATCAACAATTCCTTCTGCATCCCCATTTACATTCAGTTCAGACTCTACATACTCTAAGCCCTTCCACTCTGCAACATATTGCGCCAGTACAACAAGGTCTTGCAAATTACAAACACCGTTTGCATCAATGTCATATTTAACACCTGTAGGCTCTAACAAACCATCTGAAGGCTTTTCAAAGCCGTTATATCCCCCATTTTTAATAATAGAAGGATAATCCTTATAACAAATATTAAGGTCAACATCTCCACTTATACCGTCTACGATACCTGATTGAGAATACTGCCACATACCGTAAGCAGTATTACTGTAATCATAACTCTCGTTATAATGAGCTATCCAAGTTTCACATTCACTTTGAATTGCCTCTACATCCAAATAATTTGTAAACCAATAAAGGTTTGCGTAAACTCCAACATAATATCCGTTTTCCTGCATCGTTCTTACAAAAGCAAGTGCATTTTTTGTTCTTTGCTCTTTTGTAAGATTATATTCTTCCTTTAAAAGCTTAGGGTCCTCAACATCTAGATAGATAGGATATTCAAATTGCATTCCCTTAATGCGTTCCAAGACGATATTTGCTTCCTCAATAGCCGCTTCCTCGGTTACGGCATAGCTGTACATATATGCACCAACAGGAATACCTGCATCCTTAGCTTTATTATAGTTATTTAAAAATTGTGCGTCTTGTTTGTCGTTATACCCAATTCTGATAATAGCAAATTCATTATCTGTATTAGCAACCATACCCCAATTGATGTCTCCCTGCCAATAGCTTACATCAATTCCGTAAATTGGAGTAAAGGCTTCTGCAGATGCCGAAACAACCAACAATAACGATAAAATTAACGATAATAGTAATATAAAGATTTTTTTCATAAATCTCTTATTCCTTTCTTATGGCAGCTTTAAGCACTGCACCAATTACCTCTGCCATACGCAAAAATCCTGCATCGCTTGGGTGACATTGGTCAACTATTTGAGTATCGGCAGTATCACTCAAAAGGAAACTGCTTCCATCTACAAAATAGACATTATTATCTCCTTCAGATTTTGCATTAAAGTATGTATCAAAAACAATATTTCTTCTTTTGGCATCATCTAAGGTGTTATAAAGAGTATTTGGTCTTGAAACCATAACAATTGGCAAATCGGGTTGCTTTTCCCTGATGATTTTAAAGAATTTTTCGTGTGTTGCTTCTAAATGCTCGGGAGTTGGTGCATTATGGTCATAATCCAACACAAAAGCCGACATTTCAAGTGTTGAAATATACTCCGCCATAGCCTTTTCGCCCTTTGCATTACCCGAAAAGCCCAGATTAATATAATCTGCTGAAAGTCTGCGAGAAATAATGGCTGTATAGGCATTACCGGGACGAGAAGACGATGCGCCGTGAGTAATTGACGAACCATAAAACACAATAGGCTTTTCATAATAATATTCACTTGGCGCTTCAATCACAGAACCTTCTTTTAATCCAATATACAAATCATTCACACAGGTTAAAATAGGCAGTTGAATTTCAAATTCCTTTAGGCTTTCATCACCAACATTCACAAAGCTTTCAAAATTAGTGATGTTTCCAACACCTGAGAGATTTTTAATGTGACTGTATGTGAAGCCTTTTCTTTCGTATATATCAAAGTTGAAAAATCCGCAAGACTTGTTTTCGTTAACGCTTTTAAGAGCAATATAAGGAGAATTGGTTTTAAAACGAATTCTAACACCTGCAGGGCAATGGGCAAGGTTGAAGACATTATTGTTCCCCGCTTCAGATGTAACCTTATCCAGAACATCATAAGGCATACGAACAAGACATTTACCCTTTTCGCTATAATGGTCTGCCCCCGAAATGGTAAATTCTCCGTTTAAATAATAGTGATACACCAAATCTGCCAAATCAAGAGTGGTAGACTGTTTAAAATTTTTATCTAATTCAGTTAAATTTATTTGCATAGTTTTTTACCTCAAATGCTCTTTTAAAAGTGCCGAAACAGCCTCTGCCATTTTCATATATCCCAAATCGTTTGGATGGCAATTTTCGTGAGTACAGCAATCACGATAAGCACCGTCAAAAATATTGGCACCATTAATTAACCACACCCTGTTATCACCCGATTTTTTGGCATTTAAAAAGGTATTCATAATAACATTAAATCTTTTTGCGGTTTCTAAATTATCGGGAAGATTAGGTCGTGACATCATAATAATTGGCAAATTCGGCTGTTTTTCTCTTATGATTTTAAAGAACTTTTCGTGGGTAGCTTCTAAATGCTCTACAGAAGGCGCGTTGTAGTCATAATCATAAACAAAAGCTGACATATCAAGAGATGCTATGTACTCTGCAACTTCGGGTTCACCCTTTGCATTGCCCGAAAATCCAAGATTAATAAAATCGGTATTTAAAGTTCTTGAAACCAAGGCGGGATAGGTATTAACAGGCGCAGAGGAGCCACATCCCATTGTGATGGAAGAACCGTAAAAAACAACGGGAGTTTTATATTTATACCCATCAAAAGCACCAATATTTGCACCCTTTTGCACACCGATATAGAGCTTTTTATAGTCGGTTAAGATTGGTAGCCAAACAATTACCTGACGATTTTTGTTGTCACCCAAATTAATAGTGCCTGAAAACTTAGCGCCTTCACCCGACATTTCCTTATAAAGCTCCTCAAAGGTTGGTGAAATTCTGCTTATGTACCTTTGTTCTTTTCCATCTTCGGCAGCGGTAACAAAAATACCTGCTGAACCCGATAGGGCATCGTCAACAGTTCTGCCAAATCCACTTGCTTCTACTAAAAAACTAACAAACGGTGAATTGGTAGAAAAAGCAATTCTAACACCCGAATGAGTTTTATTAAGCCAAACTAACTGTGGCGAAATTTTTTCGGCAATTTCGGGTGGAATTCTATGTGAGAGTTGACCGTCAACACCATACTGATAGCAACCAAAAAACTCAAAAGGCTCCTCTGTTGCCAAATAAAAATCGGTGTTTTCGGCATCAATATTACTACCAATATACATATTTTTATCTACATCTTCAATTCTCATTTTAAAAACCTCTTTTAATTATTTTTCCTGCTCGTAGCCGTTTCTAAAGCTTAATGTTCTTGCAATTGCTGTTTTGGAATTACCCCAATCACCGCCGCGATTGCGGTAATCAAACATACTGCAAAAGTGGAGTAAATCTGAATTTAATTCATTAAGTTGATTTTTGGTAATGTTTTTAAGTGAATTTCTAAATTCGCTACTGTATTTTTTCAGCCGTGATTTTTTTACACCCGATAAAATCAAACTGTAATGGGGTAAACAGAAGGTTGGTTGATTATCAAACATTTCTCTGAAATCTTTATCGTTTTCATAGGTTATGTATATGGTTTCAATCATTCGCTCCATACCCCAGTTGATTTTCTCACAAAGAAAACAACTGCTGAGACGCTCGGCGGCAATTTTACCGTCCTTATCACCTTTTTCAAATAAATCTTCGCCTAAATTTTCAATATGGGTTTGAAGCATTAAAGCCAAGGAAAGACCGCTTTTTTCCTTAACCATTTTATAAAGATGATTACCGCAAAAGCCTTTTTTGTTGGTAACCATTCTAACATCAGGCTCCATCATCGCCGCACCCGTAATATAGTCAACTGCCCGTTTTTCAAGTGTATCATACATACGGCAAATAGGACAACCGTCACTTACCTCAAAAACATCACTGACGGGTATTGTACAAATATCTTCACGCATAAAATCACCTGTTTTTAAAAAATCACTACACTAACATTTTACCAAATTTAATATTAAAATTCAATATAAAAATAATCCCATATCGCTATTTTTGTAGCAATATGGGATTTAAATTTAAAAATTTAGTGGTTTTAGGAAAACACCATCATTTATAAGTTGATTTTGAAGATTTTTTACATCAACCTCACCCATCGAGCAATTGTTTTTTACAGCCATTGCCGCAGCAATACCAGCCGCCTGTCCTGTGAGCATTGCAGTTCCCTGAATTCTTGTTGAAGATGTCGCAACATGGTCGGCAGAGATAGATCTACCCGCCGTCGCCAAATTGGGAACTCTTGCGGTAATCAAACTACGGTACGGTATTGAATAGTATTCTTTTTCAATTTTACCGCCTATTGCCATACGCTTGCCTGTTGGATCGTGAATATCTATAATATACGAACCGTGTGCAATAGCATCTTCAAACCGTGCGCACTCTACAACCTCATTACCCGAAAGCAGATAATCACCTATAAGTCTGCGACTTTCACGTATACCAAGGGTATTTGAGCTTTCCATAAAATAGGAATTTTTAAATCCCGGGACAAAGGTTTTAAGAAAATCAATAATAGCAATAAGCTGAAGTCCCGCTTTAACCTCTGCATCTGAATAACTGATTGGATCACAGGCGTTAACACCTAAAACTCGTGACATATTAACGGTTGCAACATCCTTACGCTGAGCGTACACAAGCCATACTCTGCCCTGCGGCATTGGTACGAACTCATCATCAGCAATTTCAAAACCAAGAGTATTTGCATACTTCCACTTAGAAAATTCCTCTTTAGTTGTTCCCAACTCCTCATAGGTGATTTTTTTGTTCATATATTTTTGTGCTTTTTCAACATTCACATTTCCAAACTGCATCATAAGTGATACGGGTTGCAATTGACCTACGTAATCATCGGGAAGAAAATCTGTGCCCTTTGCACCGCCTTTTAATTCCTCATTTTGTGAAATAACACCCAAAACATTTGGCTCGCTGCCTATAATGGTTTTGGCGTTGGATTTTCCCATTACATCTCCATCGCCTGTTGTATCAATAAAAGCTTTACCTAAAATTCTTTTAAGACCGTCTTTGGTTGAAACAATAAGCTCTTTAATTTTACCATCTTCATCACTAACAACATCGGTAACAAAGGCGTGAAATAATATTTCCGCATTACTTTCAACCAACTTTTCCATAAGCACATATTTGTAAAGATGAAGGGCGCTATGTGGCGCGTGAGTGCTGTTGCAATAAGCCTTTGCTTTTTCCACAACAGAATCTAAAACCTCCCACAAAATACCACCAAATTTTTCACCCGATGTTTTGGTTGAAATAGAAGATATAGGTGCAACAAGCCCTGCCGTAGCGGCGCCGCCAAGACATCCACCCGATTCAATAAGCAAGGTTTTTGCACCATAACGTGCAGATGCAATTGCTGCGGCACACCCCGCAAGACCGCCGCCTGCAACCACCACCTCAGCTTCTTTAATTATGGGTAAACTGCTATAAAATTCAATTTTATTCATAAATTACACCTTTCTTATTTTTAGATTTAATCCCCGACACCTTTGATGGGGATATTGAATAAAACTTTTTAAAGGCTATACTGAAGCTTTTAGTATTTTCAAAGCCAACACTTTCGGCAACCTCAAACACCGACATATTACTATACATTAACAGCTTCATAGCCTGTTCCATTCTATAATTTAACAAATATCTAAAAATTGAAAAACCCGTTTCGCTTTTTACACAGCGATTTAAATAGGTTTTATTAAAATTGAATTCTTCAGATATATCATCCAAAGTAATTTTTTTGTTATAATTTTTATGTATATATTCAATAACATCATTTGCAAGCTGAACAGATGATTTATGTTTGCTATATGTGTTGTTATATTCCAGCATTTTAGAAAGAAGAACTATCATAAGTCCTGACACAATATTTTTTGTATATTCGTTTTCGGTATTATCCCTAATGTATGCTTTAATTCGGTTCAACCACTTTAAAACAGTTGGATTTTCATTTGAATATATAAAAGTTATTTCATCGTCGCCATTCACAAGTCTGAAATTACATATATATTTATCGGATATGCAATTTGGAATATTATCTATATTTTGAATTCCATATGGTTTTATTCTTTCAAGAAAATCAGAATTTTTCATCGTTAAATCAAAATACAGGGTATAAATATTTGAATCCTTATAGGCTTCCATTTTATACGGTGTACCTGCGCTTACATAAAAGACATCATTTTTCTGCAAAGTATATGCTTTACCCGCTACGCAAAACCTTGCTTCACCATCTTCAACATAGAAAATTCTATGCTCCAGAGCTACAACATAAGAAGCGTGCACAAGCTGTGAATTATGTATTGAAAATCTTACAAACGGACGAATTTCACTAATGCTTATTTTTTCAAAATTCAAAATCTCACCCCTTTTCTTACTGTTTTTTATTATAGGATATAAACTAACACTTTTCAATGCCAAAATTGAACCAAAATGGTAAAAAAGTGAACTTTTTACATATTTATTTTTTGACTTTAAAAAATAAATATGTTATACTGTAAAAAACAAATATCAGGAGTTTCTTATGAGTGAAAATTTAATTATTGAAAATATCTCACCCTTTGATTTAGCGCTTACCCTTGATTGCGGTCAGGCTTTCCGCTGGATAACAACCGAGGATGGCTGTTTCGAAGGGGTTGCAATGGGCAAATACTTAAAAATTAAACAAGAAGAAAATAATTTGATTTTTTATAATACTACAGAAGAAGACTATAACAATATTTGGAAAAAATATTTTGATTTTGAAAGGGATTATAATGAAATTCTCCAAAGAGCACAAAAAACCGAGCTTTTAAATCAAATCACCCAAAACTGCGGCGGTATAAGGCTTTTAAAGCAGGACCCGTGGGAGGCGCTTTGCTCCTTTATAATCTCACAAAACAACAATATTCCAAGAATTAAAGGCATAATTGACCGTTTATGTGAAAACTTTGGAGATAAAATTGAGGGTGGATACACCTTCCCCTCCGCCGAAAGGCTGGCGAACCTGACAGTAGAAGATTTGGCTCCCCTGCGTTCGGGCTTCAGGGCAAAATACATATTAAGCGCCGCTAAAAAATGCTCCACCGAAATAGATTTAAATTCTCTGCATACGCTAAATATAGACGATGCCAGAAACATTCTAATGACCATTACAGGTGTCGGCCCGAAGGTTGCCGACTGCACCTTGCTTTTTGGATTGGGCTTTTTAAACGCTTTCCCTATGGATGTTTGGATGAAACGCGCTATGGCAGTTTTATTTGATAATAAGCTCCCCGACGGACTTGAAGATTGTGCGGGAGTTATTCAACAATACATTTTTCACTATGCCCGAACCGAAAAAATCAATTTTGATGATAATAAATAGAATTTGTTTGTTAAAAATATATCAATTTATATTCAAAAATCAGCATAAAATATCAAAATATTAAAAATTTAAAATACCCCTTTATTTTTTGAAGAATATATAGTATAATACTAAGGTAAAATTATTATTTTGGAGTGTGACAAATATGCCATTAGTAAACACAAAAGAAATGTTCAAGAAGGCTTATGAGGGCGGTTACGCTATCGGCGCTTTCAATGTAAACAACATGGAAATTATCCAAGGTATTACCGAGGCCGGTAAAGCACTTAACGCACCTATGATTCTTCAGGTTTCTGCGGGTGCCCGTAAGTATGCTAATCACACCTACCTTGTAAAGCTTGTTGAGGCTGCTGTTGAAGAAACAGGTCTTCCCATTGCACTTCACCTTGACCACGGTGATTCCTTCGAGCTTTGCAAAAGCTGTATTGACGGTGGTTTCACTTCCGTTATGATTGACGGTTCTCACCTTGATTATGAAGAAAATGTTGCTCTTACCAAAAAGGTTGTTGAGTATGCACACGCTCGCGGTGTTACCGTTGAAGGTGAGCTCGGTCAGCTTGCAGGTATTGAGGATGATGTTAATGTTTCTGCAGAAGATGCCTCCTTTACCGATCCCGATCAGGTTGAAGATTTTGTAACCCGCACAGGTGTTGATTCACTTGCAATTGCAATTGGTACAAGCCACGGCGCTTACAAATTCAAGCCCGGTCAAAATCCTCAGCTCCGCTTTGATATTCTTGAAGAGGTTAGCAAGCGTCTCCCCGGCTTCCCCATTGTATTACACGGCGCATCCTCTGTTGTTCCCGAGTTTGTTGAAATGGTTAACACCTACGGTGGCAAAATGCCCGATGCTATTGGTATTCCCGAGGATATGCTTCGCAAGGCTGCTACTATGGCTGTTTGCAAAATCAACATTGACTCTGACCTCCGTTTGGCAATGACAGGCGCTATCCGTAAGCACTTTGCAGAGAGCCCTGAGCATTTTGATCCCAGACAATACCTTGGCGACGGTCGTACTGCTATTAAGGGTATGGTTGAGCACAAGATTAAGAATGTTCTTGGTTGCAACGACAAGGCTTAATTGAATAGATTTATTTGATATTTTTAAAGCCCGTGCGAATTTGCACGGGCTTTTTGGTTCATTTTAAAAATCAACTTTTTTCAGAAGTATCCAAGCTAAAAATCCAACGGCTATTCCTGCAACAATTCCTGCTAAAATCAAAAAAGGCAAATAAAACATAACACCTTCACCAACGGTGAAATATGCCACACAAAGTTGAACACCATTATGTATTGTTCCGCCCATTGCGCTTATTCCAATAACCCCGAATTGTTTAAATCTGCTTAGAATAATCATAACTATTGTACTTACAATTCCCGCGGATAATGAAAAAATAAGGCTAAACGGTGTTACAAACAACAAAGCCGACAATAAAATTCTGGCTATATTTATGAATACAGCTTCTTTATATTTATTTATAATTATTAAAATCAAAACAATAATGTTAGAAATGCCTAGCTTAACGCCCGGCGCAATAAAGTTAAGCGGCACCAAATATTCAACATATCCGAATAAAAGTGCCGCCCCTGTTAAAAATCCATATAAAGATACTTTTTTTGCAACAGTTGTTTTCATAATTATTTAATCTCTACAATCATTTTATGGGGAAGGCAGACTATACTCTCCCCTATTTTACTGATTTTACCGCGACTAACACATATACCGTCACGACAATCTGCATTAATAATATAACATTCGCCCTTTGAAATTATTAAAGTGTTACTACCGTATTCGGTTTTAATCTCTTTGGTTAAATTGGTGCTTAAGGAATATTCACCTATAATTTCCTCGTTAACAGTTATTACGACCTTGTTGCCCACATCAGATGACCAAAAAGAAAGCGTTATAGCGACGATCGCTATAATAATTAATAGAATTAAAACAACATCCAAACCTGTTATAAGTTTACGGTTCATATAGCCACACTGTACCTTGCTTAAGATTATTAAGAGCCACTAAATATTTATTTTCAGAAGTTAATTCTGTTAAAGGCTTTAAAACAAATTCTCTTTCTAACATAAAGGGATGGGGTAAAACCAGTTCAGGTGTGTTCATTGTTACATTATCGTAAACAAGCAAATCTAAATCCAAAACCCTTGGGCCGTTTTTTATTTCCCTTACTCTGCCAATAGCCGCTTCAATTCCCAACAACGCACCCAACAAAGCATTTGGAGAAAGCTCTGTATTAAGTTTTATTACTCCGTTTAAGAAATTAGGTTGTTCTTTAAGTCCCCAAGGCTCGGTTTCATAAATATTAGAAACCTTTTCCACCGAAGTATTAGGCAAAAGCTTCAAAGACTCAATGGCGCTATTAATATTTAAAAGCCCATCACCCATATTTGTACCGATGCCAACAAATGCAATTGACATATTAACTACCTCTTTTTTGTGATTTTAACGGCAACATAATCAAAAACCGCCGACATAGGCGCGTTAGGTTTTTTAAGGATTACTTCTACCTTTAAAAGCTTGTCTATACTATCCAAAAGCGCAGTCGCAACAACCTCTGCGGCGCGCTCGATTAGTTTATACGGTCTCTCGGTCATTGCCGCATTAATAATCTTTCTAGCGGCGGCATAGTTGATTGTATCTTCCAAATTATCGCTTTCCCTTGCCTTAGAAAGGTCGGCAAACATTGTAATATCAAGCTCAAATTCCTGACCGTTTTCAGTTTCTTCGGGATTTACGCCGTGATAAGCAAAAATTTTTAGTCCCTTAATATATATTTCATCCATAGTCTACGCCTTTTCCTTGCTTTTAATTATTCTGGTTAAAACCCAAAATACAAACAAATATCCCAAAATAAAAATTATATCCTGAGCTAAACCGTCTTTAAAAAATGTTACTGCAGCTTCAAAAACACCACTTGAGACATCTACAGCTTCAGTTATTAAAGTATAAATATTAATAATCCAGATAACGCAAAGCGACAAAGCAGCAGTTCCGCAAAGTGCAAGAGAAGTCTTTTCAAACTTACCTTTTAAAAGATAAATCATTAAAAATACTGCCGCAACGGCTAATATGCCATATGCTGCAAATTCAACTAAATCCAAATAATCGGTAGTAGTCATTGAGGATAAATAGTTTGCATAAATGCGTTCTAAAATATAAAGCACGAGTGTTAAAGCCCTAATAATAGCAGTAATTACAAACAAAACCATTGTAACTATACAAAGGGATTTTTTACGGGTATTATTGCGAATTGTATCAAGTGTTAACCAACCTAAAAGCAGTCCGCAAGGAATCATATTTTTAATAATAAATGTATTCAAAATTTCAATTCCACTTAATGAAAAAGAATTAAAAATCACCCAGGCATCTAAAATAATGAGAATTATAGCGCCTATAATTCCCGATATTTTTGTTAATTTAGACATTTAAATCCTCCCCTTGTTTAATAATGGCATCAGTAACCAAAGCGGCTTGAACCGCTGCTGAAACATTATGAACCCTTAATATATCTGCACCGCCCAAAACACCGATTGTGTTTATTGCGACAGTACCAAAATCGCGCTCCTTAAAGGGCAAGCTGTTATCACCAACGGCATAACCGATCAGTCTTTTGCGTGATGCACCAAGCAAATAAGCATTGCCATTTATTTTAATATTATTTGTTTCCAAAACAATTTTTAAATTTTGCTCCATTGTCTTGCCAAAACCAATTCCGGGATCAAGACATATATTTTGAGCATTAACCCCTAGCGAAACGGCAGTTTCCAACATATTTGATAAGCGGTTATGAATACACTCTGCAATATTGTCCGTTTCTTCTACCGCCGAATTCATAAGCACCCATCCCGCACCATATTTTTTTATAACCTCTGCCATCTTAGGGTTAACGGTGCCACTAACATCATTAATTATATGGCAACCAATCGAAAGGGCTTTTTCAGCAACCTCGGGATAAAAAGTATCAACCGAAACAGGTAATTTTGTTGCCTTTAAAACAGAGGGAAGTATTTCTTCAAGCCTTTCCCATTCTTCATCACAGGAAATGGGAATAGCGTCATGCCGTGTAGACTGCCCCCCTATATCTAAAATATCAGCCCCCTGTTTTTCCATTTGAATGGCGGTTTTTAAAGCATTTTCAACCGAAAAATTATCTCCACCATCCGAAAAGGAATCGGGTGTTGCGTTAATTATACCCATAATATAGGTTCGGCTTCCAAGAGGGATAGAACCCTCTCGAAAGCAGAACTGTGTGTGTTTATTATTCATATTACTTCTTCTCTAAATGCTTAAGCGCCTCTGCGCGAGTACGACTGTCCGACCTCATAATTCCTCTTAGAGCAGAGGTACAAGTAACGGCGCCCGAAGCACGCACTCCACGCATTGTCATACATAAATGCTCAGCCTCAATTACAACCGCAACACCTAAGGTGTTAAGCTCATTTTCAATAAAATCGGCTACATTTGCGGTAAGCCTTTCTTGAAGTTGAGGTCTGCGGGCAAAACAGTTAACAATGCGGGCTAATTTAGAAAGTCCAATTACTATTCCGTCACGAGGAATATAGGCAATATGCGCCTTACCGACAAAGGGTAACAGATGATGCTCACACATAGAATAAAGAGGTATATCACGAACAACAACCATTTCGTCATTACCGGTTGAAAAGGTTTTTATGTGTTTTTTAGGATCTTCAGAAAGACCGCTGAAAATCTCCTCATACATACGGGCAACACGGGCAGGGGTTTCCACAAGACCTTCGCGCTCAGGGTCCTCACCAATAGCAATTAAAATTTCCTTAACGGCATTTTCAATTCTTTTTAAATCCAATGTTAAAACTCCATTTTAGATTTAATATATGCAGGAAGTTCAGATATAGCAATACGCTCCTGCTGCATTGTATCACGGTCACGAACGGTTACGCAACCGTCATTTTCGCTTTCAAAATCATAAGTAATGCAGAAAGGTGTACCGATTTCATCTTCACGACGATAACGCTTACCAATTGAGCCTGCATCATCAAAATCAATCATATAATCCTTAGCAAGCATATGATAAACTTCCATAGCTTTTTCGGAAAGCTTTTTGCTTAAAGGAAGAACGGCAGCCTTGAAGGGAGCAAGTGCAGGATGTAAGCGAAGAACTGTACGGGTGTCACCCTTTTCATCAGTTTCCTCATCATAAGCATCACAAAGGAAGGCAAGAAGAACACGGTCAGCACCAAGAGAAGGCTCAATAACATAAGGTACAAATTTTTCGCCTGTTTCCTGGTCGAAATATTCTAAGCTCTTAGTGGATTCCTTCATATGAGCATTAAGGTCAAAATCGGTACGGTCGGCAATACCCCAAAGCTCACCCCAACCAAATGGGAAAAGAAATTCAAAGTCGGTAGTTGCATTGGAATAGTGAGAAAGCTCCTCCTTTTCGTGGTCGCGAAGACGAAGATTTTCCTCCTTCATACCAAGACTGAGCAACCAATTTTTACAGGTTTCCTTCCAATAGGCAAACCACTCTAAATCAGTACCCGGTTTGCAGAAAAATTCAAGCTCCATCTGTTCAAACTCACGGGTACGGAAGATAAAGTTACCGGGAGTAATTTCATTACGGAAGGATTTACCAACCTGACAAACACCAAAGGGAAGCTTACGGCGGGTAGTACGCTGAATATTAGCGAAGTTTACAAAAATACCCTGTGCCGTTTCAGGACGAAGATAGATTTCATTTTTAGCATCCTCTGTAACACCCTGAAAGGTTTTGAACATAAGGTTAAATTTACGAATATCGGTGAAATTACAGGAACCGCAATCAGGACAAACGATGTTGTTTTCCTTAATATATTCAGCCATCTGCTCGAAGCTCCAACCAGCGGGATTAACCCCTGTATCTTCAATGAGCTTGTCGGCACGATGACGGGTTTTACAGTCTTTACAATCCATAAGAGGGTCAGAGAAGCCACCAACATGACCTGAAGCAACCCAAACCTGAGGATTCATTAAAATAGCGCTATCCAAACCAACATTATATTGATTTTCCTGAACAAATTTTTTCCACCAGGCTTTTTTTACATTATTTTTGAGTTCAACACCCAAAGGGCCGTAATCCCAAGTGTTTGAGAGACCGCCGTAAATTTCAGAGCCTGCATACACAAAGCCTCTGCCTTTTGCTAAGGCAACAATAGTTTCCATATTTTTTTCTGCATTTTTCATTTTTATTTCCTCCAATTGGATTTTGGAATATCGAACCGGTTTGTCCGATTCCAAAACCGAATTATATACTAAAACATTTTACCATAATATGCTATTAGTGTCAAGCACAAGACAATAAATATATGGCTCATTTTATGACAATAAATATATGGCTCATTTTATACTAATGACATTTCAAAACAATATATTCATAATCGGATTCAACTTCATCACTCAAGGTTAGCCCTTGCGCCGAAAGATACACCCAAAAATCAGATTTAGGATTTATTAAATATCTACTGATATATTTATAATATCTTCTAATTTCAAAGACGCCCGTTTGATTAGGCTCAGAGTCCTCAAAATAAAAATAAATACGGTTGTCTTGAAGCGCCTTCATATTAGATATTTTACTTTCATAATCAGAAGGTGGTTGTTCTGAATTTTCAATACATATTGCAAAAACATTTTTAAAGGATTTTTCTGTAGAGGTACAATGTGGTGTGGCAAGTACAGAATTATCTACCAAATGGTCTTCAGAAATTTTTTCACTTGTTAAATTGAAATATTTATATGATATTATATCGTCGGAATCATTCCAGGTTAAATCAACCTGATACCATTTACCATCTATTAAAACAGTGTTCCACATATGCCCGCCGCCATTAGAGGTTCCTATAACCTGTGTGGAATTAATACCTACGCTATAGCAAAGATACTGAAATAACTTAGAATATCCCTCACAAACCGCCAATCCCTCCACAGCGGCACCGTATAAATCATAGGCATGAGAATCATATTCATCAATATTTTTGGCAGCTTCCGTATCATAGGTAGCCTTTTTAGCAATAAAATCGTGAATTATTCTTTCCTTTATTACATCTGAACTATTAGCGGGGATTTTTGAAATAATTTCTTTTGCAACCGATTTAATGGCAGATATTTTTTTATTAATAACCAAACGGTCTGCCTTTTTTGTTAAATTCATATGTTGGTCAAATTCATCAGTAACACTTCCGTCGGTATATAAAACGGCAACTGTACGCACCGTTTTACCATTAGAACCGTAAACCAACAAATAGCTTTTTGAAATATAAAAAAACTGAGGATAATCGGCAAGAACCCTTTCCAACGCCGAAGCAACATCATCAGCTGAAACATAAAGCTTTGAAACATCAACAATACATTTAGAGGCTAAAATTGTTTCCAAAATACTTTTATAGAGTTTTCGTTCTGCAGAACTTAAAGAGCTTAACTGATAATATGAATTTTGATTTACAGGTGTATACACATAATTTAAATTCATACTATCAATTCTTCCAAGGTTGGAGGGTTCTTTGATTTTATTATCGGTAACAATGGTTTTTTCGACCTTAGCTTTAGGTGAAGAATTTGTTGTTTGGTATTCGTTGGATGATTTTTTTGAAGAATCACTATTTTCTGTTTCAGCACTCGAAGGGCTTATTGAATTTGTTTGGTCAGATTGATTTGAAATATCACTTTCATTTGAACTAAAAACTTCCTTTTCAAAATCGCCAACAAAAATACTGCAGGATGAAAGGGCAGCACAAATAAAAATTAAAGCACAAATTATAATTAATATCTTTTTATTCATAAAACCACCTCCAATTATAAATTCGAACCACTTTTATTATATAATAATTAAATTAATTTTACAATATTTTTATATGTTGCAAAGTTATTTGCTAAGAAATTGCCGTTCTTGTAGTAATTTTCAAACATATTTTAGTATATAATCGGCGTATTTATTGTGCATTACTATATTTTATTAAAAAAGTTTATTTTTTAAGCAAAAAAATCAAAAAAAACACTTGCAAAATCCTTGTAGATGTGATAATATAATATCTGTTATGTAACAAATTAAAGGAGGTGCAGATCATGGCTAAGTGTGAAATCTGCAGCAAAGAAATCGCTTTTGGTATTAAAGTATCCCATTCTCACAGACGTTCTAACAGAACTTGGAAGCCCAACGTTAAGCGCGTAAAGGCTATCGTTAACGGTTCTCCTCGCAGAATCAATGTTTGTACTCGTTGTCTCCGTTCCGGTAAGGTAACCCGTGCAATCTAATTAATTTAAGTTGTTTTTAAAACGGTGTAATCCATTCGGGTTACACCGTTTTGCTTTTGCAAACTTTAAATTGTAATACTTGTAATTAATTCACCATCAAGAGTTTTCCAAATAAAATTATTTTCTTCCATAATAATATAACCGCGTTTTGTGTCTTCCTTCGGAATGGAAACCGAACCGGGATTAAAATAATAGAAATCACCCATATTTTCATAAGCGGTTATATGTGTGTGACCATTGAGTAAAACATCACCTTTACTAAGCTTTGGTGGTGTTGTAGGATTGTAATGATGACCGTGAGTAGCATAAATTATATGTTCCCCACAGGTTAAAATACAATAATCTGCGAGTATTGGAAATTCAAGTACCATTTGGTCGACTTCGGTATCACAGTTACCTCTAACTGCAAAAATTTTATTTTTGTTTGCATTAAGAAGTTCAATGACCTCCTTTGGGGCATACCCTTCAGGTAATTCATTGCGGGGCCCGTGATATAAAATATCACCTAAAAGCAAAATTTTATCTGCCGACTCTCTATTTACCGCCTCTAACAGTTTTTTGCAGTATAAAGCCGAGCCGTGAATATCTGATGCAATTAATATTTTCATATCATACCCCTCATCTGTCTAATTCTTTTTAACAATTGCCACTAACAATAAACCCTCTTTTACATTTAGTGTTATTTCATCATCCTTAAATTCATTGCTAACCCCTATTGGAAAAGAGTTTATTATTTCTCCGTTTTCTAATGGGTATTCAGCGCCTTTTATAAAAACTCCTTTTGCTTTAGGAGTAATGGCAAAGACCGATAAATAGCAATCAAACTCGGGCTTTTTTATGGTTAATTCAGAACTTACAACATAAAGAATTGAGTTTTTATCCCAAATACAAGCTTCACAACTATTTTGATTTAAAAATTCAAGTGTGGAAATTGAAGCTAAGGTATGGTCAAGCCTTCCGCCCGTAACACCCGTTAAGATAATACTTTTATATCCTCTTTCCAGCACCGTTTTTACAGCGAAATGTAAATCGGTATCATCCTTATGAATAGGAAGCTTAATAATCTCACAATCGGTATCATCAGGGTAGTTTGCAGAATCAAAATCGCCAACTATTAAATGAGGCTTAAAACCATTATTGACAACAAATTTGTATCCCGCATCTGCGCAAACCAAAAAATCATTCTTAGTAATAGCTTTAAAAATATTCGGATTAATCTCTGACAAGCTGCCGCCAAATATAATGGCGCGTTTTTTATTTACCGCTTTTCCCATTCTTTAATATCCTTTATTTCGTTATAGATTACCTTATAGCTTTCAATTCGTGTTTTTTCAATTTTTCCGCTTTGTACCGCCTCTAAAACCGCACAGCCTTTTTCTACCGTGTGGGTGCAGGATGTAAATTTACAGCATCCCAAATAATCGGCAAAATCGGGAAATACAAATGGTAATTCATCCTTTTTAAGAGGCATTGTTCGCTCAATATCCAAGCTTGAAAAACCCGGTGTATCGGCAACATAGCCACCGCAAACGGGGTAAAGCTCAACATGGCGGGTAGTGTGCCTTCCACGGCCCAGTTTATTGCTTACCTCCCCTGTTTTTAAATCTAAATCGGGAAACATACAATTCAAAAGACTTGATTTGCCCACACCCGAATTACCCGTAAAGGCAGAAACCTTTCCATCAATCATTTTTACTATTTCATCACAGCCCTCTCCGCTAACGCCTGATGTTACAATACACTTGAACCCTGCGCGAGTATACAAACCCTTAAACTCGTCCATTTTTCCAAGATCGGCTTTATTGAAAACAATTATAGGTTCTATGCTGTTGTTAACGGCAATAGCAGTCAGACGGTCAATAAGCAGAGGATTTGGGGCAGGTGTATTGTGTGAAGAAACGATAAAAAGTATATCAACATTGGCTATTGGCGGACGAACCAAAAGATTTTTACGGGGTAATATTTTAGAAACAACACCCTTAAAATCTTCAAGCTCCTCAAACTCAACATAATCCCCTACCGTTGGGGATTCGCCGTTTTTTCTAAATATTCCACGAGCCTTACACTCATATACATTGCCGCCGGCTTCTATATAATAGAAGCCGGCAATTGCTTTTAAAAGAATTCCTGTCATATTTTAATTAAACACCTTCATCTTCACTTGTAGATACATCCGTACTATCACCCGAACCACCATTAGTGCTTGTGGTGTTATCGGTAGGCATTTTTTGAGGATATGAATGTGAGAAAATATTCAAAATATTACCGGTGGTTGCATCAACAGTGTATGTGATATATGGATCATAATTAACATTATCAGAAGAAAGTTTTATTGTAACTTGAACAGAAGTCTTTTCGGTTGAAATATTGTAGGTTACATTTTTAAGCTTTGAAAATTCCACCTTATTGGTATGCTGTTCAGCACAAACCTGAGAATTATCTATCCAAGCAGAAACAAATCCGTGGTCATTGACATAGTCGGTTGGAAGGGCAACATTTAAATTGAATTTATAAACAGGCACTCCATTACCTACATAAATATCAATAGCCGTACCCTTTTCAGCCATTTTTCCACTACCGCCTGTAGGCGATTGACTTACAACATAGCCCTTAAAATTAGGCTCACTGCTAACCTGAGATACCGAACCAACCTTAAAGCCTGCCTGTTCGATGATTTTTTTAGCTTCTTCTAAAGAATGTCTGGTAACATCAGGAACCTCTGCAGGTTCTTTAAGCTCTCCCAAGCTTACAAAAAGCTTTATTTTAGAACCGGGAGCAAGTTTTGAGCCAAAAGCAGGATCGGTTCTGATAACATAACCCTCTGCGGTATCTTCATTGTATTCTGAAACAATCTCAACCTCAAAGCCTTCGTGAATTAATCGATATTGGGCACTGTTTACTTCTTGCCCAACAACATCAGGTAAATCAACAATTTCTAAATCTCCATTACAAATCGTAACAGTTATGGTTGCATCAACACCAACCATTGTACCTGCGGGAGGAGTTTGCTTATAAATCTCACCAGGTTCAATTTCGGTTGCGACTTCAGGACTTGGAGTACCGTATTCGTATAAGAATTTTAGTCCTAATTCTTCTTCATATTCAGCCAACTCTGATTTATTTTTACCAAAGAAGTCGGGGCACTCAAATTTTTCACCTGCCGTGCCCATAAGTCTAGGTATGAAAATAATACACAGGATTATGATAGCCGCAATAAAAGCTACCGCAACACCGGTTAAAATTGCAACAACAGAAACCTTGCTCTGATTTTCAACCTCTCGCACCTCGCTTACGGGTGCATCATCGTCATAATAGAAATTATCAACCGCCTTGGTTGGAGAATCGTCCACAAAATAGGAATTGTGAAAAACAGTAGATGGATCTCTTTTAAACTGCTCTAAATCTCTAAGCATCTCAGCAGCAGATTTATAACGGTTTTGAGTATCCTTCTGCATTGCCTTCATAGTTATTTGCTCTAACCCAAGAGGAATTAAGGGATTGATATGTGTAGGAAGCTTAGGCTCTGTTTGAAGCTGCATAATCGCAACAGAAACAGCGCTCTCAGCCTCAAATGGCAGATTACCCGTAAGCATTTCGTACATAATTACTCCCAAAGAGTAAATATCCGCCTTTTCATCGGTAAACTCGCCCTTCGCCTGTTCGGGGCTTATATAGTGAACCGAACCGATTGCTTTATCGGTAATGGTTTGCGATTCCTTTCTGGCAAAACGGGCAATACCAAAATCGGTAACCTTAATTGTTTTGTCTGAAAGAACCATTATATTCTGTGGCTTAACATCACGGTGAACAATACCCTTATCGTGGGCGTGTTGCAAGCCGCGAAGTATTTGAATGGTGAATGCGACAGCATCGTTCCAAGTAAGACCTCCGTTATTTTCGATATATTCTTTAAGAGTAATTCCTTCAATATACTCCATAACAATATACTGAATAAGATCACCAAAGCTAACATCAAACACCTTTACAATGTTTGGATGCGACAATACAGCAATAGCCTTGGATTCGTTTTTAAATCTTCTTTGGAACTCCTCATTTGAGGCAAATTCTTCTTTTAATATTTTAATAGCAACAACACGGTCTTCAATACTGTCGTAAGCTTTATAAACAACAGCCATACCGCCAACACCAATAATTTCTCTGATTTCATAACGCCCGTCTAAGCGTTTACCAACAAATCTATCCATAATCATACCGTTTCCGCCGCTGCACCGACTTATATAGATTTTTCCGTTATGCAGAATTTTTTCGGAAATAAAATATGTTGTTTAAATTTTAACGGCAACAATTGTAATGTTATCATTACCGCCGTTTTGATTTGCAAGTTCTACCTGTCTTTCAGCTAAAGAATCAAAATCATTATCCGAACAAGTCAATTTCATAAGCTCATCATCAATACAATTTGTAAGACCGTCGGTACAAAGCAAAACTATATCACCCGCCGAAACCTCACATTCTTCAAAATCAATATCAATGTATGAAGCAACGCCCAGTGCTCTGGTTATAATATTTTTGTTGGGATGATTTTTCGCCTCATCCTCGGTGAGTTGACCTTTTTCAACAAGTGTTTGAACAATTGAATGGTCGGTAGTAATTTGAACTAGCTGATTGTCAAAATAATGATAAGCGCGACTATCACCTGCGTGCGCAAAATAAGCAATACCCTTAATAATTACTACCGCAACAACCGTTGTGCCCATTCCACGCATTTCCTCATTTTCCAAAGCCATATCATAAACTCTGGTGTTTGCCGATTCAATGGAAGTTTTAAGTAAATTCCTTACAAAAGAGGCACTTGATTTTGGAGACAAATTCTGCTCTAAAGCACCTGCGATTACTTCAACCGCCGATTGACTTGCAACATTGCCAGCCGCCATACCGCCCATTCCGTCGCAAACAACAGCCCAAGTGACGGCTCCGTTTTCAAGCTGCCCATAACTAAAGCTATCTTGATTTGTGGAACGCTTCATTCCTATGTCGGTTTTTGCAGAAACAATCATCAAAGCCCCTCCTCTCTGCTTTTTCTTCTTAACTGACCGCAAGATGCATCAATATCTGAGCCTAAAGTGCGCCTTACGGTAGTATTAATTCCTTTAGATTTCATAAGCTCACAAAATCTGTGAACTGTATTATCGTTTGGACGCGAAAATGAATTTTCCTTAACGGGATTTGCCGGAATTAAATTCAAATGGCAAAGCATACCCTTTAATTTTTTGGCTAAAATCTCAGCGCACTCATCGGTATCATTAACACCGCTTATAAGCGCATATTCAAAAGAAATTCTTCGCCTTGTGTTTTCGGTATATTCACGGCAAGCCTTTAAAAGGGTTTCAACAGGATAAGCGTGATTTACCTTCATTATTTTATCTCTGATTTTATTAGTAGGTGCGTGAAGCGAAATAGAAAGTGTTACAGGGTAGCCCGTTTCCATAAGAGAATATATTTTAGGCACTACTCCCGATGTTGAAACAGATATATGCCTTAACCCTATGTTAAGTCCCTGCTCATCGCTGACCAGTTCTAAAAATCTTACGGTGTTTTCAAAATTATCCAAAGGCTCACCCATACCCATCATAACAACATTGGAAATTCTAACACCGTTATCCTTTCCTGCCATTTCAACCTGAGCCAGCATTTCAGATGGAGTCAGGTTGCGAAACAGACCGTCTATTCCGGATGCGCAAAAGCTACAGCCCATACGGCAACCAACCTGAGAAGATATACAAACAGTGTAGCCGTGATGGTATTTCATAACAACCGATTCGATGCACTCACCATCACAAAGCTCATATAAGTATTTTACAGTATCATCCACACTAGATTCAAGCCTTTTTTTAATTTTTACGCCTCTTATCTCGAAAATATTGCACAAAGTTTCTCTAAGATTTTTGGGTAGATTGCTCATTTCATCAAACGAGCCTACCCCTTTTCTAAGCCATAAATATATCTGCTTAGCACGGAATTTAGGCAAATTAAGGTCATTTAATTTTTCTTCCAGTTCGGAAATATTGAGTGATTTTATATCAATTTTTTCCATAAAATCACAACCTTTCCATAACCGCTATGAAAAATCCATCTCCTAAATCGCAGGGTGGCATCAGTGTTAGCGTATCGTTATTATTTTGCCTATAGGCTGAAACTAATTTAAATTCTTTATTGTTATTAAGAAATTCCGCCACAACATTATCGTTTTCACTTTTAAAAAGGGTGCAGGTAGAATAAACAAGTCTACCGCCTGATTTTACATATTGTGACGAAACACGCAAGATTTTACTTTGAATTTCAGGTAACGCATTACATTCTTCTTCCCTCTTATACTTGATTTCAGGCTTTCTTCTTACAACACCCAAACCACTACAGGGAACATCACAAATTACTCTGTCAAAAAGCCCTAAATCATTGTTGTAGTTTGTTGCATCATTAACTGCGGCATTAATTATATTTAATCCCAATCGCTCGGCGCCCTTTTTAATTAAGTCAACACGGTGGGAATGAATATCTAAGGATATAACCTCGCCTTTATTTTGCATATCCATAGCAATGGAAAAGCTTTTGCCACCCGGGGCGGCACAGCAGTCTAAAATTCTTTCATCAGGCTTTGCATCAAGGGAAGCCACCGCGAAACGGCTTGAATAATCCTGAACAAAAAAGAGTCCGTTTTTGAAGGTCTTTAATTTTTCAACATTTTTTATGCCATAGGTTGCATAAAAATCCTCAAAATCAGTAGGTTTAATGGTTGCACCTATGCTTTCAAACTCCTCGCGCACTAAATCGAAAGCGTCTTCCTTTAATGTATTTACCCTTATGAAGACAGGAGGCGGTAAAAGAGAATTTTCAAAAAATGAATTAATTTTTTTCTCTGAATAATCTGAAATTAATCTATTATATATCCATTTTTCTACCGAATATTTTATGTCGGGTTCAGTTAAACCGTTTAAAATATCTTGGGATTTTTCATTAGAGACATTCCTCAAAACCGCATTAACAAGCCCCGAATTTCCCCGTTCTTTTGATTTTTTCATTAACTTTACCGCTTCATTTATAGCGGCGGAGTTGGGGATTTTGTCCATATATAACATTTGATATACAGCGCTGCGAAGAACAGCAGAAGTATAGGGAGGCGTTTTGGATATAGGCTTTTTTAAATAATTATTAAGAATAAAATCTATGGCTATTTTTCTTTCCAATACTCCGTAAAATGCCGTTGTAACAAAAGCCTTGCCAACCGAATTTAAATCTGTTTCATTTAAAATGCTATCTAAAATTATATTAGAATATCCACTTTTTTCTGCCTTTAAAAGCGCCGAAACCAAAACCTTTCTTTCGTTTTGCACTTCCCCACCTCCTTAAAATATACCGATTAATTGATTATTTATTAAGAATTTCACCTATTGGAATAAACCTTCCGTTTACAAAAGCAGAAGAATCCATTTTTTTAGAACCGTCGGGACAAATTTCATTAATTTCCAAGGCGGTGTCATCCGCGCAAGCAATATATGCTTTATTTTCCTTTATAAAAAACTCTCCCGATAAATGCCCCTTTGCAATTATTGGTTTCGCATCAAAAACCTTAAATCTTCTATCATTATAATAAAAGTAGGTTAAAGGCCAAGGATTAAAACCTCTTATAAGACACCAAAGCTCATTTGCGTTTTTATTAAAATCCAAAAGTCCCATTTCTTTGGTGAGCATTGGCGCATAATTCGCGCCTTCTTCTTTTTGTTTTATGGGAGTGATGCTTCCACTTTGCAAACCTTTGATTGTTGTGGAAAGCAGTTTTGCACCCTCTATGCAAAGCTTATCGAACAGACTTCCGCCCGTATCGGTATCCTCAATTGGTACCTGTGACACCTCCAAGATATCACCTGTATCAATACCTTCATCCATAAGCATAGTAGTAACACCCGTAACCTTATCACCACAGACAATCGACCACTGAATTGGAGATGATCCCCTATGTCTTGGAAGCAATGAGCCGTGTACATTTACACACCCATATTTTGGAAAATCCAAAATTTCCTTGGGTAGAATTCTACCGTATGCAACAACAACGATTAAATCGGGATTTATGTTTTTTATAACCTCAAATACTTCGGGGTTATCCCTTAGCTTTTTAGGTTGATAAACCTCTATTCCGTATTTCAAAGCAATTTCTTTAACGGGAGGCGCGGTAAGAACTTTTTTTCTGCCTACAGGCTTGTCCTCACGGGTAAAAACAGCTTCAACCTGATGTCCATCTTCAATTAGTTTCTCTAAGCAAGGCACCGCAAAATCGGGTGTACCCATAAAAATAACCTTCATAAATTTCAACCTCTAATAACCTTATCAAGATACAAAATACCATTCAAATGGTCGATTTCGTGGCAAAAAGCCCTTGCAAGAAGCTCCTCACCCGTAATTTCAAAGGTTTTTCCGTTTCTGTCTTGCGCCTTTACGGTAACCTTCATAGGTCTTTTAACGGTACCGCTTTGTCCGGGAACAGACAAACACCCTTCGCTGCCAATCTGCTCACCCTCTTCGGCGATTATAGCAGGATTTACAAGCTCAATAGGGCCGTTTCCAACATCTATAACACAAACTCTACGAAGTATTCCAACCTGAGGTGCGGCAAGTCCAACACCTTCAGCATAATTCATAGTTTCAATCATATCATCCAAAAGAGTGGCAAGCTTTTCATCAAAATTCAAAACTGATCTGCAAACCTTGCGTAAAACGGGGTCGCCATTTTTAACTATATTACGAATTGCCATTATTTTTCCTCCTAGATTATGCTTTCGGGATTAACATCTACAAATACGCTTACTGTTTTATCCGAATTGGCATAAAAATCCAACAAAACATTATGCAAAAATTCACGAAACTTAGGCGTATTTTTTGTTTTTAAAATTATTCTTTGACGGTATTTTGAATTCACCCTCGGAACATTCGCCACCGTAGGTCCCAAAATAATCATCTTTATATCATTATTTCGCTTTTCCAAGGCATTTTTTATGAGCTCAAACAGTTTTACAGCGGCAAGACGGGTAATTTCACTGCCAACCGCCGAAACACCCAACATAACAATATCACAGTAAGGTGGGTATATCATAAGTCGGCGGGTTAAGATTTCGGTTGAATAAAAACCGTCATAATCCTGATTGCAGGCAAGTTCAATTATATCATTTTCAGGCTCGTGGGTTTGAACTATTGCAATTCCCGGCTCAGAGCCTCTACCCGACCTGCCGATAACCTGTGTGAGCAAAGAAAATGTGCGCTCAAAGGCACGAAAATCATCACTATGCATTGATTGGTCGGCAGATAAAACACCTACTAAAGTAACATTTGGAAAATCCAATCCTTTAGCCACCATCTGAGTGCCCAACATAATATCATATTCGCCCTTTGCAAAAGCAGTAAGCCCCTTTTCAAAGGCATCACGAGTTAGGGTTGTATCGGCATCCAAACGAAGTATTTTTGAATTTGGAAACATTGAAGCAATTTCCTCATATGCTCTTTGAGTGCCTACCCCTGAAAAACGCAATTTTTTGTTTTTGCAATCAGGACATTCTTCAGGCATATTATGGGCAGTTCCGCAATAATGACACATAAGCTTATTATTTGCCGAATGGTAAGTAAGGGAAATACTGCAGTTTTCACAGTTAAAAACATGACCGCAAGCAGGGCAGGAAATATAGGTATTATGCCCTCTACGATTAAGCAAAAGAATAGCTTGCTTTTTGTTTTCAATTGTCTTTACAAGTTCATGCGCTAACGCACGGCTTATAATACCCGTATTTCCAACCGCCAATTCTTGACGCATATCTACCGTTACAACGCTTGGTAAAACAGCATTACCGTAACGATTTTTAAGGGTAACCAAACCGTACCGCCCTTCTCTTGCGTGACAATAGGATTCAACCGACGGTGTTGCAGATGCCAAAAGCAACATAGCGCTATGATATTTGCAGCGTATATTTGCAACATCACGGGCGTGAAAACGAGGACTTTGCTCAGATTTATAGGTATGCTCTTGTTCTTCATCCATTATTATTAGTCCAACATTGTTAAGGGGAGCAAATACGGCAGAACGGGTACCAATAGCAACCACCGCACTACCTGAAGCGGCTTTTTTCCACTCCTCCATACGGGCTCCAAGTGACATTGCGCTATGGAAAACTGCAACCTTATCACCATATCGAGCCTTGAATTTTGAAAGAGTTTGAGGAGTGAGGGCTATTTCAGGCACCATTACTATTGCACTTTTTCCACTTGAAATGGTATGGTCAACAAGCTTTAAAAATATACTTGTTTTACCACTTCCTGTCACACCGTAAAGAAGGGAAGTTTTTGCAGTGGGAGAATTATAATCAATCAAAAGTTTATCATAAGCCTTTTGTTGTTCAGCTGTTAAAGAAATTTCTGAAGGGGTTTGCGGTGCAGTTAACGAAAGGGTTGGGGAAACGGGCACAGAAAAAATCTTTAATATTCCTTTTTTCTCAAGAGCTGTAATAACCGCTTGCGAAACACCCGCATAATAAGCTACCTCTTTTACACCGGCAGTATTTACCTCATCTAAGAAATCAACAACCGCCTTTTGCTTTGGCGTAAGCTTTGGTAAATCAGAAGATGGAATTAAAAGGGAAGCCATACTAACTGTTGGATCCTTCATATTTTGCTTAGCAGTACGGTCTATACTGATTACTCCGAGCCTTAAAAGATTATTAATGACAGATTCTTCGGTTAAATTCAAAGCATTTAAAAGGGTGTTTTTCTCACTACAACCGCCTTTTTTCCGTAAAAAAGCTACCGCATCATTCTCGATTTTTGAAAGGGTTGCCAAGGTTTCGGCAGACACATCTTCCAGTCTGAGCATAGAAACCATTTTAATATTAAGCCCAAACGGCAAAAGTGTTTTTACCGCATCATAATATGTGCAAAATGTGTGTGCTTTAAGCCATTTAACAATACCAAGTAATTCCTCAGTAAGCAGCGGCTTTTTATCAATAACCGAAATAATGTTTTTCATTTTGGTATTATCGGTAATTTCGGCGCCATTTGACAAATACAAAACAACACCCTGCCGTTTGGTGTTTCCTCTGCCAAACGGCACAGTTACCCTACACCCAACCTTGCACACATCAATTAATTCTGTAGGTACAGAATAATCAAACGGCTTGTCAAAACGATACACCGTTTTTTCGATAGCAACACCTACAACAACGGAATATCGCATAAGACAAGCCTCCCTTCAAAACAATTCAATTTTAAAAAATTAAAGGCCTTTTTCCTCGGCGATTTTATCAATAGCCAAGCTAACCGATTTTTCTAAGGCTTTATCGGTTTCGTTTTCATTTTTTTCAGCAATAACTCTTGCCTGTTTTGCAACCTCCAAAACCAACTGATAGCGGCTTTCTGAGTTGTTGATAAGTTTTCCAATTGCGGGATTAAGCATTTTTAAGCACCTCATCTATAAGATATTTTTGATTTTTTAACAATAATTTATTGCTTTTTAAAACTGTAATAAAATCTTCTACAGCCACCGGCAGGTGGTCATTAACAACTATATAATCGTACTCGTCTGCACGGCGAATTTCATTTAAGGCTTCATTCATACGGCGTTCAACCTGTTCTGCGCTCTCGGTAGCGCGGTTAACAAGCCTTTTATGAAGAACCTCAAAGGATGGCGGCATTATGAATATACTCAAAACATCGGGCAAAAGCTTACGCAAGGCATTAGCTCCGTTAACATCACACTCAATAACAACATCATCGCCAGCGGCTAAATGCTCCTCAATAGGAGCTTTGGGAGTACCGTAAAAGTTCCCTGAATATTCATTATACTCCAAAAAGTAATTATTTGCAAGTTTTTCCTTAAATTCTTCGCGAGAAATAAAGTGATATTTTTCACCCTCAACCTCACCGTTTCGCATATCGCGTGTTATTTCGGAAATTGAAAAGAAAACATCATTCCTTATTTTAAGAACTTCCTTTAAAATGGTATCCTTACCCGAACCTGAAGGTCCGGAAATTATATAAATATTACCTTTACTCATATTCATCCTCCAGCATATCTATATCATTATTCTCCTCTTCAATGCGATTGGCAACCGTTTCAGACTGCAAATAGGTTAGAATAATATGATCGCTATCGGTAATTATAACCGCCCTGGTGCGTCTGCCGTGAGTGGCATCAATAAGGGTACCTTTTTCTTTAGCCTCACCGATAATTCTTTTTATTGGAGCCGATTCCGGACTTACTACAGCAACAAGACGCTCTGCCGAAACCATATTTCCAAAGCCTATATTTATTAATTTCATAATACAATTTCCCTAAATATGTTAATTATTCAATATTTTGAATTTGTTCACGAATTTTTTCTATCTCGCCCTTAATATCCACTACAATGCGTGTAATTTCAATATTTTGAGATTTCGAGCCTATTGTATTAGCCTCGCGGTTCATTTCCTGAACAACAAAATCGAACTTTTTACCTAATGTTTCGTTACTGTCAATCATACTAACAAGCTGTTCAATATGACTTCTAAGACGAACTGTTTCCTCATCAACTGCGATTTTATCGGCAAAAATAGCCGCCTCGGTTACAATTCTCTGTTCATCAATCGAAGTATCCTCCAAAACCTCGCGAAGCTTTTTCTCTAATCTTTCGCGATAGTTCTTAAGAGTTTCGGGAGCATTTTTTTCAACCTCTCCAACCAAATTCAGAATATGCTCACAACGGCTTTTAACATCCTGTGCAAGTCGCTCACCCTCGGTTTCACGCATTTTAATAAATGCATCTACTGCACCGATTGCAGCCTCTTCAACAGCGCTCCAAATTTCTTCTTCATTCATTTTAGGGCGCTCAACAACAAAAACATCATTGTTGGTAATAACATCGCTAAGAGCAACCTTACCCGATAAACCGTATTTTTTCTTTAAAGCTTTAAGAGCCTCAACATAACTCTCTGCAACAGCCTCATTAACTGTAACAATGCTATTTGAACGAGTGCCGCCCTCAATACCCACATAAACCTCAATTTTTCCACGAGCAATACGCTTTGCAAAAAAAGCCTTTAGCTTTTCTTCCAAGAAAACGCAACCCTTTGGAGTACGAGCTGAAAACTCAAAATATCTGTGATTTACCGACTTAATTTCCACAATATAATTCACATCATTTTTGAGTAACTCAAAACGGCCGTAACCGGTCATACTTCTTACCATAACACCAGCTCCTAAAACGCTTTAGATAATATATTATTATACTAAATTATCCCCCATTTTGTCAACCAAAAAGCACAAAAATTTAACTAGTTTACCATTTATTTACTTGAAGATGTGTTTTTGCATATAGTTTTAACATTTTCAATGGTAATTTCATTCAAATTTGACACAAGAGTCACATCGCCGTTTGAAATATGCGTAAGTGTTTCATCCTCATTGACTGCAAAAACCCAAGGCGCATTTTCAAAAGGCTCCTTATAATGGTATTTTTCTTCGTTTGTGTCACCAATAAACAAATAGGTTTTATTTAGTTCTAAGGTTTTTGCTCCATTTACATAGGCGTAACCCATAGTTGCATAATTTCTGCCTTTATAAACATCCTTCCAACTAACCGTTAATGTATAAAGAACGCCTTTTTCATCAACATCTGCCTTAATAACTGTACCCGAAATCACATTATCGCTTTCTAAAATCATTTCTTCAAGAGTATAAATTTTAGGTTCAACCGAAGTTACGGTTTCTGTATTGTTTGAGGTTGTTTGCTCCTGATTATTTTTTGGAAACATTTTTGGTACAACAACAATAGCGCAAATCAATAAAGCAAGTACAATTACTACAAAAATTATAGTTCCTTTAGCTTTCAAATAAATCCTCTCCTAAACAAAAATGCGGTCAGGAAATCCCAACCGCACAAAATGATTTTTTAGTTGATTACTTATTAAGAGCAATAAAGTTAGCTACAATTGCAAGAACAAAAAATGCAATTGCAAACCATTTTGTCCAACGAGCTAAGAAAGCATCTACAGTTCTTGCTTTATTTTTGGAAAGAAATGTATCTGCACCGCCGGAAATAGCACCGTTAATACCGGCACGATGACCTTCCTGTAAAATTACAACAAAAATAACAACTACAGAAAGGAGTAATATAACTGCTCCAATAACAATTTCTAAAACGCCCATTTCAAAATCCTCCATAACATAATATCACGGAGTATATAATATCACACTTGAAATTAAATTTCAAGTCTTTTTTTATATTTTTTCATTTTATTTCAAATTATTTATTTCCTCGGCAATTTTTTTGAATATAGGCGCACTATTTTCACTTCCCGAGCTCGCCTGTTCAACAAATACTATAACAACATATTTTGGGTTATCCGAAGGGAAAAAGCCACAGAACCACGCGTTTAATATCTCCTTATTATTAATATATCTTCCTGTTTGGGCTGTTGCCGTTTTGCCGCCAACCCCAAACCCGTTTGTTTTTGCGTTTTTGCCCGTGCCTAGTTCAACGGCATTTATTAAATATTGCTTTAAAATATCTGCCGTTTGTTTACTGAAAACAATTCTTTTGCTTTCTTTTTCCGTTTCATAATATTCGCCGTTTTGACTATAACCTTCTATAATTTGCGGTGAAAAATAATAACCCTCATTTGCTATGGCAGAGTATAAATTTGTCATCACTAAAGGTGACAATGCTATATTTCCCTGACCTATTGCAAAATTAGCAACATTAGCTTTGGATTTTTCCAGCTCTGCAAGAGTTGTAAAACTACCGGCAACAGCATTTAGGTCATCTGCCAGCTTTACTTTTTTACCAAATCCTAAAACGGTAGAAATTTCTATTAAAGACTTTGGATTAACGCTAGCGGCGGCATTATAAAAATAGGTATTACAGGAATTGATAATTGCCGTATTTAAATCCATATTACCGTGACCGTTACGATTGTTGCAAAAAAAACGTATGCCTAAAATATCGGTATAACCTGTACAATTAAAAGTATAACTATGGTTAGAAGTTTCAAGCATAGCGGTGGCTATAAGAGGTTTAAAAACAGAGCCTACGCTATATGCACTAAGAGCTCTATTTAAAAAGGGAGAATTGCTATCATTAACATATGCCTTAAGATTATTCACATTAAATCCGGGCTTACTTACCATACCGCGTATTTTACCGCTACTGATTTCCGTAACAACCACAGCGCCCATTTTTACGGACTTTGCGGCATCATTGCAAATTTTTTGTATTTTCTTATCAATTGTAAGGTAAACATCACCCTTAGGATAAGATTTTTTTACCTGCGGTTGAGCCCCTAATAAAAAGTCCCCCAAAGCAGAGGTTTCGAAAAACAACTCTGTGTTTGAATCAGCTTTAATAATCCGATTATAAGATTTTTCAAGTCCCGAAACGCCGTTACCTTCCCCATCCAAATAACCTATAATATGCTCAAGTCCCAAATCTTCAGAGTATCTTTCAGTGCTTTTAAAGGAATAAATCCCAATACCTGAAATTTTCTTTTCTCTTTTAACAAGAACAGGTCTTTTGCTTCTGAGGGTTTTTAATCCATCCTCACGCTCATCACCCTCTGTTTCTACTGCAAAACGCAAAATTGCCTCATCGCAGGGTAAAAACACAACATAATAAATATCTTTTTCACCTGTTATTCTTTCTCCGTTGCAGTCATAAAAATTACCTCTGCCTTCCTTAATTTCAATGGTATATCCATTGGAAATTCCTGCCGTTTCATAGGATGAGGATGAAACCTCACAAAGTCGAACAACACAAAAAAACATAAGCGCTAAAACACTTAAAAGACTCATTATTATTCTAAAATGCATATTATTAATGAAAAAATTTCTCATACGGTCTCCTCCAAAAGTAGTTTGAACCGCACAAGAAATTTTAAACATTATATTATCTAAAAAACAAACTATTGATTTTTCTAAAATAACTATAATCAACCGACTCAATAGTTTCAAAGGTGGTTCTAAAGCGCCAATTATCCTTAGGCACTCCCGGAATGTTCATACGAGCATCCGAACCAAATCCACAAAGGTCTTGGAAGGGTATTACGGTAATAGCCGCAGATGTTTTCCACACAGTTTCAATAACGGCACGACAAGAATCGCTGTAATAACCACCCCTTCCCCAATCATCACCTTTAAAACCGCAATAATCTAAAACGATACTTCTTTGGCTATCGTTCAAATCCCAAAGCCAACCCAAAAGGGTATTATTATCGTGAGTACCGATATATGCCAAACAGTTTTCAGAATAATTGTGTAGCAAATGAGTGCTATCCCCGCCATCGAAACCAAACTGAACCACTCTCATACCTTTGATGCCTGTATTTTGAAGCAATTCAGCAACATCCTCGCTATATGTACCCAAATCCTCTGCAATAATTCTTTCTTTATCAAATTTCTTTAATATTTCGGAAAAAAGCTTCATTCTTGGGCCTTGTTTCCATTCGCCGTTTTTTGCATTTTCGGCATCGGCATCAATAGTGTAATAAGAGGCAAAACCTCTGAAATGGTCAATTCTAACTGCATCATAAAGCTCTAAATTACGCTCTAATCTGGAAATCCACCAGGAATAGCCATCAAGTTGATGCTCATCCCAATCATAAACAGGGTTTCCCCATAATTGCCCTTCCTTTGAAAATGCATCAGGCGGTACACCTGCCACAATTTTGGGCAAATAGTCATCATCAAGACAAAAAAGATTTGGATTTTTCCATACATCCACACTATCAACAGAAACATAAATGGGAATATCCCCAATTATGGCAACACCTTTTTCCTCGGCGTGTTTTTTTACACCTTCGTATTGTTTTGAAAATAGATACTGTTCAAAACAATAAAAATTAATATTATCTTTTAATAAATCACAATTCAAACAGGCGGAAGTATAGTTTTTAAAATTTTCTTCCCATTTCTGCCACGGAGCGCCATTGTTTTTTTCTTTAATTGCCATAAAAAGCGCATAATCATAAACCCACGGCTTTGATTTTACAAAGGCTTCTACATTATTTTTTTCTCTGTCAAAACCGTTTATAAATGCGGCTTTAACCATTTTGCTCTTGGATTTATAGACAAAATCATAATCGACGGTATATGGCGAACCATTGTATATGCAGTTTTCAAGCTCGGCATCGGTTAACAAACCATCATTTTTTAAAGACTCTGGATCAATATACAAATAATTACCTGCAAAGGCAGAGCAGCTTCCATAAGGTGAATTACCGAAATCCGGAAGATTAAAGGGTAAAACCTGCATTGCAGAAAAACCACAGTTACTTAAAAAATCTATAAACCTTTTAAACTCAGTACCAAAACCGCCAATTCCATAATCAGAGGGTAATGACGAAACGCTCATTAAAACAGCAGAATAACGCTTTCTTAGTTTTATCAAAATTAAACCACCTAATAAATTCTAACTTTTCATTCTTAAAAGTGCGCCTGTTTTAACCTCTCGTTCAAAGGGAATTTTTACAATCATAGTAGGATGTGGCGCAACATCTATACTCTCTCCCTTTTCATTGAACATAGTCTCAACAGTAAAAGAAAATGGAATACTTCTAGGTTCCAAACAATCCAATTCGGCGCCCACAGCAAATTTATTCTTCATTTCACAAAGAATAAAGCCATCCTCATAGCCCGTAACAATTGCCGCTACTGCATAATCACGAACATATCCTGCATTTTCATATGTTTGAGAATTTTCGGGAACGCCAAAATAAAATCCTGTTGAATATACTCTATGACTTATTTTACTTAGTTCATCCTCAGCGGCTTTTGGCAACACCCAGTTGTGAAGATTTTCTAAATCTATACTATCTAAGGCAATTCTGTATGCATTAGTAACCGCCGCAGTGTAATAATGAGATTTTGCTCTGCCTTCAAGCTTAAAGCTGTTAACCCCTGCGGCAATCATCTTATTAAGGTGAGGTGCCATACATAAATCGTTTGCATTTAATATATATGTTCCTTGCTTTGTTTCTTCAACAGGAAAATATTGTCCCGGGCGTTTTTCTTCCATTAACGCATAGCTCCATCTGCAAGGTTGAGCGCAATCCCCCCTATTGGCATCACGCCCTGTCATATAGCTTGAAAGCAGGCATCTAGCCGAAAATGACACGCACATTGCACCGTGCGCAAAGGCTTCAAGCTCCAATTCGGGGTTTGTTTTTGCTCGTATTTCTGCAATTTCATCCAAAGAAAGCTCTCTTGCAAGAACTACCCTTTTTGCTCCTAAATTATAAAATGCGTTTGCACTGTGATAATTCACAATACCCGACTGAACAGAGGTATGCAATTCTACCTTTGGCGCATACTTTTTAACAAGCTCCATTGTACCTATATCAGAGGCTATAATTGCATCCGCACCAATATCATTCAAATACTCCAAATATGCGGGCATACGCTCCATTTCAGCGTTATGTGGAACGGTGTTACAGGTAACGTGCACCTTAACATTGTGATTATGCGCATAGTCCACCGCAGTTTTTAAATCATCATAGGAGAAATTAGCGGCTGCCGTTCTCATTCCAAACTCCTCACCTGCAAGATAAACGGCATCGGCGCCGAAATCCACAGCTGCTTTGAGCCTTACCAAATCTCCTGCTGGAGACAAAAGCTCAAGTAATCTACTCATTTATATAACTCCTCTTATTAATCTTTAGAAACATACCATTTACCTTGTGATTTTAAATTAGCTATTGTTTTTTGATGCCCTGAAAGAGAATTGTTGTAATAAAAATTCATTACATTATCTGTAACAAAATATGTGGCTGTGAAATTTTTTTCAGGGGAAGCCGCGGCTAAAATAGCGCTCTCACTGGGTGCACAAAGAGGTCCCGGTGGTAATCCTTCCGTTTTATAGGTATTATAACGTCCGTTTCCGTAAGGGTATTTCATTGTAGGATCAGATTCCAAACGCCTTGGGCCTGTCCAATCAGGGCTTTCCAAACGGTTGTAAAAAACCGCTGCAACCTTTGGCATATCCTTTGTCGAAGCGCTAGCCTCAAGTTCAACAACTGATGCCATTGTTAGCACCTCGTGAATGGTATAACCCGACGCTTTGATTTGCTCCCTAACCTCAGCTGTAAGCTTACTATCAAGGTTTTGAAGCATTTTTCTGATTGCAAGCTCAGCACATTCGGCGGAGTCATAATTATAAAACTCATAGGTATCGGGGAAAAGATAACCTTCAAACTTATAATGAACCTCAGACACGGGAATTTCTTCTACAAAATCAAAATCATATTTACCGTTTTTAACAGCATTTCTAAAATCAGATTTGGTACAAACTCCGCTTTCCTCCAAAATTTTCATAATGTCATCCATACTCGCCTGTTCGGGAATTGTAACCCTTACCGACTGAGCTGTAGCGCCCTCAGTTTGAAGCATTTTTGCAATATCTCCGTAACCGAGTTCGTTATTGAAGGTATAAACGCCGTATTGATAGGTACCATCCTTGCCTGCAACCTTGCTATAAAAACGAAATAGAAGTTCGCTGGAAATAGCACCCTGTTCCTTAAGCTCTGAGGCAATTTCGGCGGTACCCATACCCTTTTCTATTTCAACAACACATTGATTTCCGCGATTAAAACCTATACCTAAAAATTCAGAAGCGACTAAAAGTATAGTAAAAGCAAGTAAAATTGAAATAACAAAAATAACGATTATCCAAACAACAGTCTTTATACCTTTTTTAGCATTATTGCGCCTTTTCTGAGATTTTTGACTCTTTTTTCTGGAGGGAGCAGAGGTTTCTTCCGTAGCTTCACCTTCCTCGGTTGGAATGATAAATCCATTTTCACCCAATAAGTAATCAAAATCATCAGCAACACCTTTTGATGGCTGTGACGCTTCTGCATTATTTGCACCATTATTTTCTTCAAACACTTGATTTTTCATATCTTCACTCATCTAAAAGCACCCCTTTTTCTGGAGATATATTTTTTACAACGCCTTATCCATTTTTCACTTACAACAGCATCAACTGCCCTGTCGTACCTTCCGTGATGCATATGTGCCCTTAACTCCTCAGAATAGCAAAGACCAACCGCCGCGCCGTTATAACGCGACAAATAACGGTCATAATACCCTTTGCCATATCCCAATCTAAACCCAAAGCAATCAAACATAAAGCCCGGAACAAGCATTAAAGCACCTGTAAAATCCGAAACAATGGGATAATGCTCCGGTGGCTCTAAAACAGAAAAGCTACCCGGAGCGAGCTGCTCTACCGATGTGATGTAGTGAAACTCCATTTGGCGAGTTTGAGGGATACAACGGGGAACAGCCACTTGTTTTCCATCCATCAAGGCGTTTTCGATAATTTTAAATGTATCAACCTCAATGGACGTAGACACATAAACCATTATAACCTTTGCAGAGCGATATTGATAAAGCCTTCTTACATTCTCCGCAATAGAGCAATCCATTTCATTTTTTTGCTCAACATTCAGGTTTTTTCGGCGATTGCGACACTGCTCACGCAGTTCTATTTTATATTTTCTAATATCTATTGGATGCATTTCATCGATTCCTTTATTCTTTTTGCTTGACCTTTATTTGCAAAAGCCTCGGTAAGTTTAAATCCAAACTCCAAAGCGGCGCCCGCACCAACGGCGGTTATAATATTTCCATCAACACAAACGGGAGCATCACCTATTTTAGCGCCAAAAAGCTGTGTTTCAAAGCCGTCATAACAAACCGCCTGCTTACCGTTTAAAACGCCTTTGTGCCCCAAAATTGAAGGTGCGGCGCAAATTGCACCAACAATAAGATTATTTTCAACCGCATAATCAATAAATCTTTGAACATTTTCGCTCTTTTCAAGATTTAAAGTACCCGGCATACCACCGGGCAAAATAATTCCTTCACAGTTTTCATCGGGAGCAATTTCGCAATCCATAACATCAGCAACAACTGAAATTCCATGAGCGCCTGTTACAGTTTTTCTTCCTACACCAACCGTTGCAATCTCAAGCTCGGCGCGTCTTAAAATATCTAAAGGCGCTATCGCCTCGGTTTCTTCAAAACCTTCTGCCAAAAATAAATATATCATAAAAAAACTCCTACTTTATTAAGGGTAATACTTTGGATAAAACTTCCTTAGCAATGCTTTCTCTGGAACGCATAACACCATTTTCGTAACATTCAATTTTGTCCCAACCAAATTGTTTAATAGCAAAATCTGCCGCTTGATGACAATGATTAAGATAATTCACATCACTTTCGTGAATATCCTTTTTTGTTTCATCACCTTCATATCTTGCAGACAAAAGATTTTGAGATACTTCAATAGGAACATTTAAATAAATAACCTTATCAGGTTTTGGAATTCCAACCTTTTCATATTCCAAATCTTCTAGCCATTCAAGATATTCGCCCCATTTTGACCTATTCAATTTAGAGGTTTGATGAATTGCGTTAGATGTAGCATATCTGCCCGCTAAAATAAGTCCGCCGCCATTATAAAAATCCGCCCAACTTTTTTTGAAACTGGCAAAGCGGTCAACTGCATAAAAAAGAGATGCCGCATAGGCGTTTACATCACCTGGATTTTTGCCAAACTCCCCCGCTAAATACATTTTTACCGGCTCACAGGAAGGCAAAGTGTATTCAGGAAAAGAAACGGTTTTAAAATCAAAGCCCATAGACAAAAGATTTTTTTCCAAAATGGAAAGTTGCGTAGATTTACCCGAGCCGTCAAGCCCCTCTAAAACAATAAGCTTACCCATATAATTTAGTTCCAATCCTTAAAATTTTTCACGCATATTTTTGTATTTTTCCCTAACCTCTTTAATTTTTCCACAGGACATTTTTCCTTCGGGGCAACCGCCAACAAGACAAGGGGGCCCTGCAACCTTAAAAATATTAGGCGCAACCTTACTAACCAAAGCCAGCATTTGGTCTGCGACATCGCGGATTTCCCACTGAGCACGATTGCAGCAACGATGATGGAAAAAATTAATAAGGCTTCTGGCATTTATGGTCATAACCATTTTTGTTTCACAGGCATTGGGAAGCACAAATCGAGCATCCTCAATAGCTTTTTTCTCAGCATTGCGACGGGCGGTTTTTTCATCTAAGCCTGCCGCTAAATATTCCTTTTCATATCCCGCGCTAAGCTTATCGGCAAGGGCGTGATATGCAGCCTCTGCCTGTGCCATAGAGTCCTTGTATAGCTTTAGTGCTTCGGGATCTTTAGCAATTTCGGGAGGTGTTACATATGCTAAATTCTTTTCTTTTACATATCTTTGACTTTGCACCGAAAATGACGCTATTCTATGTCGGGTTATCTGCGCCAAAAGTGAACGGGATACACCTTCAATACCAAATGTAAAATATGCATGTTCAATTGGGCTTTCGTGACCGATTTCCGCAAGCATCTCAACAAAGGATGCCGTTTTTTCATCAGTAAGACCGTCTTTAATAGTTGCAATATCCGAGGCGGAGTAGCAGAGCTTAGCCGCAGATGCAACAGTGCGCTCGGGCTCGGTGGTATATGTAAGCAGTGTTACCTTAGCCATATTCTAATCTTCCTTTCAAAGCAAAATTGCCGAAATTTCAAGCGACAATATTACTGCATTATATTTTAGCCAAAGCTTCGGCTATAATAACATTATAGCAAATATTTAATGATATATCAATTATAATTTGTAGATATTTGTCAAATTTTTTAAAAATGTAAAATTTGCCCCTTTTCAATTAGCAAAATATGTGTTATTATATTAATAGAAAATTAAAAATTGGTTTTTATCACTAATTATTTTGTTAAAAAGACCAAAAACGGAGGATGTTAAAATGGCGACAATAACATTTAAGCACACACCTTTTGGAGATTTAGCCCTTATTAGTATGCGTGGCTGTGAAAATATTTCTGAAAAGGTAGATTACTACTTAAAACAATGGCGTGAAACCCCCGACGGTTACTCCTTTGTAGTACCTGCGGTTTGTCCAAGATTTGGTACAGGTGAAGGTAAAGCTGTTTTTAATCACACCGCAAGAGGTCTTGATGCCTACATAATTTGCGATTGCTTTAACCATGGTGTGACCTATAAAATGTATGGTCAAACCGTACCTATGAGTCCTGATGACCATTATCAGGATTTAAAGCGTGTAATAGCATCTTTGGGCGGTAAAGCCCGTAGAATAACCGTTATTATGCCTATGCTTTATGAAGGCAGACAGCACCGTCGTTCTTCCAGAGAGTCTTTGGACTGCGCACTTGCACTTCAAGAGCTCCACTCAATGGGCGTTTCAAACATCATCACCTTTGACGCTCACGATCCCCGAGTTCAAAATGCAATTCCCCTTGGTGGCTTTGACAATGTAATGCCCACCTACCAAATGATAAAGGCTTTGGTTAAGAATGTTCCCGATATTGTTATTGACCGCGACCACGCAATGATTGTTTCCCCCGACGAGGGTGGAATGAGCCGTTGCATCTACTTCTCCTCTGTTTTAGGTTTAGATCTTGGTATGTTCTACAAGCGCAGAAATTACTCTGTTATTGTTAACGGACGCAACCCAATTGAAGCCCACGAATTTTTGGGCAAGGATATTGCTGGAAAAGACCTTATTATTGTTGATGATATGATTTCTTCGGGCGAATCCATACTTGATATCGCCGCAAAGCTTAAGGGTAAGGGCGCTAACCGTATTTTTGTATTCACCACCTTTGGTCTTTTTGTTGATGGACTTGAGAAATTTGATGAATACTACGAAAAAGGTCTGATTGATAAAATATTTACCACTAATCTTATCTACTCTGACCCCGAGCTTTTAAAGCGCGAATGGTACTGCAATGTTGATATGTCAAAATATATTGCCTACCTTATTGACACACTTAACTATGATAATTCTATAAGCGACCTTCTTAACCCTGTTGACCGTATTAAAAAGCTTATGGATAAGCATACCGCAGAACTTAAGAATAAGTAAGATTAAAGTTCAAAAGTAATAAAAAATCCACCCTGCTTTGGGTGGATTTTTTATAGCCAGAGTATTTAAAACTAAATGAATTTTTAACTAATCTATTAACCTTTATTGTGACTTAATGGTTTTAAAACCTCTGTCAGATATTTTTTCTATCATTCCCACAATAACATTAACATCACCATCAGAAGTGAAAAAGCGCTTGTTTATTGCAGCTATAAGAAAAAGTATTTCTTTAGAAAATTTATGTAACGGTGTTTTTTCTGAAACACTAACCGTCCAGCCAAAATCATTAATTACAAATATAAGTTTGCTAATTTTTTTAGGTACAAGTTTTTTTGTACGATATTTCTCTAAATAATTATAAGTTTCTTTAAATAGTTTCTTTAAGGCTGAAAAATCAATGTTTTTATGTCCTGTAATTTCATCCTTAATTGCACTCCATTCAATAATAAGTTTTTCTATATCCATATGTATATTCTCCTGACAATTTAAAATAAGCTTTAAAAATCTTAAAGCAAAAACAAATACCGATTTTTCAACTAGGTCGTCAACAAACATTATAACGCCATAAGACTAATTAGTCAACCCTAAAAGACTGAATTGTTTTGTGTTTTTGTGCTAACATATTCTTATAAGACTAAGTAAGGAGCTACAGTATGGATGTTAGTAAACGACTGCGCAATTTAAGAGAAAAGTGCGGATACACTCAAAACGGTTTGGCAGAAAGAGCCGGTGTTTCTCAAACTCACTTGCGTCGTGTTGAACTTGGCCAAGCTGATATTACAGTTAGTCATTTACAACTACTGTGTGATGCAATGAGCATTACTATGAGAGATTTTTTTGAGGAAGAAACCGAAAGTGATGAAATATCTGCGGCATTTTCCAAATTATCGCCAAAGCAAAAGAAACTATTAATCGCATTCATTGAAAGTTTATAAAAACTTGTTACAAAATCATAACCACCCGTCAAACGGGTGGTTTGCTCTGAGGCTAAAAGCCTCTGTTACCGGCCAGCGCCTAAAGACGCTGGCTTTCACTTTTGTTCAAGCCTATTGCCTTTGCCTCTTTTGCCGCCCCT
>SVPL01000075.1 GCA_015065925.1 Oscillospiraceae bacterium | reverse complement strand
AACCCCTTAAAGACAGTATAACAATTACAATAATAACGATTATACACATACCGATAAAAGCGTATTTATGTATTTTCTTTTTATCCATTGTAACGCCCTCTGCGTTCGTTTAATTGTGCTATCTTTCTGTTTCTTGCCGACATAGAAGCAACAAGCTCACACACTAAGGTTGCTTCTGCCGCCGTTAAGTCTGAAAGGTCTATTGACCTCTTGTCTGTTCTTCCAAGTAAATAATCGGTAGAAACCCTATACAAATTGGCTAATTGTACTAACACATCAAAAGACGGTTGCCGTAAATCGTTTTCATAAGCCGATATTGCCGACTTTGTAACACCGATTAAATCCGCAACTTGTTCTTGCTTTAAATGCTTATCCAAGCGTAATTGACGAAGCCTAATAGATAAATCAATTATCATAGTGTGTACCACCTCACACAGTAATAATTATACATATATTTAATTTCTTATCGAAAACTTTAAGATACATTTTGTTGACACCCCTTATTTATGACAAAAAGCCGCATAACCAACTAAGGTTATACGGCTTTTTTCTTTTGGATAGATATTTAATTTTAAATAAATTAGTCCTCTACATACTCTAAAAAATCACTCGGTTGACAGTTTAACAGTTTGCATATTTGGGATATGTTCGCCCAACTAATAGGTTGCTTATCCCTCAATTTTTGTATGGTGCTTTCTGCTAACAACTTATCTTTACGTAATGTGTTAGTGTTATATCCCTTGTCCTTAATTTCCTGTAAAACATCAATCTTGTATTGTAATGCCATATAATAACCCCCTAATAATATTTTTATTTGTCTATGGGAGAAAAAGCGACTTACACAGTAATAACAGACGGATAGCCGAAAAATACCACAACCACCCGCCGATATGCAAATACACCTTTTCTATTTTGCATTATTATATCACATATATTACACGAAAACAAGAGTAAAATTTGCACAAAAAACAACACTAAAATTCGTGCAATATTTACACGAAATAAGGTGTAAGTTTTCCTTGACATTACACGAATGTTCGTGTATAATGAAATCACGGTAAGGGAAAACGCACCCTTGCTAATATTAAATAAAGGAGACAAAAAACTATGTCAACAATGGAAATGGAAAACAAAATCGCAAAATTACAGGAATGGGAAGCATTGGCAGAAGAAGCCAAAGCAGAAGCGGAAGCACTAAGGGATGAAATCAAAGCCGAAATGAACAAAAGAGACACGGAAGAATTAGAAGCAGGACGTTTTATCATCCGTTGGACTTCGGTATTAAGTAACAGATTTGATACTACAACATTCAAAAAAGACCACGCCGATATGTATAAACAATATACAAAGCAGACCGCAAGCCGCCGCTTTAGTATCGCATAAGAAAAGCCCCTTGTGCAACACACCGACCAAAGCAGAGCACAAGAGACTTTAACCCACGCCGCATAGGGCGGGTACATAAATATTATACTTGTACTCGCCCTTAAAATCAATATCAAAAAAATTGAATTTAAGGAGTATTAACCAATATGAAACAAGTAACTAATATGTCAAGACTTGTAAACCAATTAGAAAAAATGTTTAGAGCATTAAACGCCGATATGTTCAATAATGAACTTGACACCCCTGTTATAACTGTAACCCCAACAAGTAGAGCTTTCGCACATTATACACCTTGGAACGCTTGGGAAGCGGGGGACACACACCGCAGAGAAATCAATATTGCAAGTGGAACACTAAACCGACCACTTGAAGCAATAACCGCTTCTTTGCTTCACGAAATGGTACATATGTATAATGACCTAAATTTAAATATCGGTGATACAAGTCGCAACGGAACGTATCATAATAAATTTTTCAAGCAAGAAGCAGAAAAACACGGTCTTATATGCAAAAGAACAGACAAATACGGATGGGCACACACAGAGCCGTCTGATACCTTGCTTGAATGGTTGTTAGAGCATAACGAATTAAGAGAGGTTGAAATGTGCAGAATAGAGCCGACTTATACCTCTATTGGCATTGGTACGCACTCGGCAAGTGGTGGTATTGATATTATTAGCACAAATAAAAGTCATAGCCGCCGTTATATCTGCCCTTGTTGTCATACCATTATCAGAGCAACAAAGACAGTAAATATCATTTGCGGGGATTGTATGCAACAAATGGTAGAACGATAAACAAAGGCGGGGGCAACCCCGCCACATATCCAAAACAGAAAGAGGTATTAAAATGTTTGATGTATTATATGCTATGTTCGGCGGTATCTTCCTTTTGGGTAGATATGCTTATGATAAAATAAAAACCGATTGTGCAAGAGCAGATTATAACACGCTAAAAAATAGGCGTGAACTTTTAACCTATAAATATGCGGCGGGAACAGATTTATGTAATCAAATTAAAGAGTACATATTTTGTGGTGAACACTTTGAAGATATATGTAATTCACTTTCAGACGATTTAAAATATGTGTTCGGTAGTGAATGGAAAAACAAGTTAGATATACCGAATGGGTACAGGATTAATTATTCCGCTTTATATCCGTCAATGCACGAATATTGGATTTATCATTTATTACTTGCCAAAAGAGGTAAATTTGATGTGTGGATAACACACTTTGGTTTTGAACTCGGTTATAATTTGGACGAAGCAAAAACAAACGTTAAATTTGCGGAATGTATAGAGGGTAGGTTATTAAATGCGGGGGTAGAGGATGTTAAACTTGCCTTAGAGTGTGAATTATTGTGTGCACCCGACAATTACAGATTACCCACCCATTTATGCGGCGGCAAAATCAAGATACAAAGCATTTGCATTTATCCAACCCATAGATTATGGGAAGATTACAAGAAAATATCGTAAAGTTCGTATAATACCACAAATACGAACACCAAAACTCAGTAATAAAGCCACTTTCACGGCATTGTGTTAAATAGTTCGTATTTCAATACTTATAAATTCGTAAAAAAGAGGTTTTTTCAATGAATAAAAAGACAATAGCACTAACCACAGAACAGTACAAAGAAATCATATCAACTATGAAAAATGGCTTTTGCGGTTGCCGACCAAATGAGCGTATTGCAACCGCACTAATGCTTGAAGCAAATTTAGGGTTGAGAATATCAGATATTATTAAGCTACGGCTTACCGATATTGTAAAAGACGGTGAAAGGTACAGATTATCTATAACAGAGCAAAAGACAGGCAAAGACCGTATTTTTACTGTTCCTCTATCGTTATATCAGTTTATCCGTTGTTATTGCTTGGATAACGGCATAAAAGAAAATGACGTTATATTTCCTTTAACCGAAAGAGCCATACAGAAGCAATTAAAAACAGTATGCGATTTTTTGGATTTTAACGGCATAAGCACACACAGTTTTCGCAAATACTACGCAACTGAGATATACAAGAATAACGGTTATAATATCGCACTTGTTCAACAACTGCTACAACATAGCAGTACCGCCGTAACTCAACGATATATCGGCATACAACAAAAGGAAATTGAAACGGCTATTGAAAACCATTTAAAACTTGATATTTGAAAATTGACTTTCAAAAATTATAAGCGGGGCAACAAACCCCGCTTATTTTATTACTATAACCGTTATTTTTTTGCTTTGTAACTTGCATTGGTCTATAACAAATTTTGTACCCTTTGACTTTCCGTCCCAAAATGCTAATACTTCGTCTGCATATTCTATAATCTGTATATTGCGTTTTAGCGGTGCCCCCTTGCCGTATCTATTATATTCCGGTAAAAACTCTTTGAGCTTCAAGCCGCTATTTATGGCGTATTCTTTAGCACAAATATCTACGCCTTTTGCACCGCCCGAAACAATTTCAGTAATACCGCTCGGCAAATACTCTTTTAGATTATGAATTGATATATTACGTGAGCCAATAACTGCAATTTTCATTTTGAATTACCACTTTAGTATGAATACATATTCATCCAAATAATATATGCTTGTTCTTCCGTGATACCATATCTTTTTGCCGCTTCTCGCATTATGGTATCAGAATACTTATCACCCGCATAACCGCCGTTTATACTATCGTAATAATCGTACCTTTCCTGTATGTAATTACAAATAGCTTTCTTATCACTATTGGTTAAAGTGTAGTATTTATCAACCGCTTCACTCGGTTTAAATGTTTCGTCTTTTTCGGCTTTTAAAATATATTCAGTGTTATCAACAATGGTTGTAGTATCAATGGTTGTAGCGGCATATTCATTGTTAATTAGAAACGTCCAATAACAACCGTCTTTTTGATAATTAAGTTCTTCGCCGTTAACTGTATTGATAACATAACCTAAAGTGCCTTGTTCTCCTATGATTAAATTGTTTTCAATAAGAGCTTCCGCAACTGTTCGTTTATCAGTTTTTATTGTATATGTTACGCTTTTCTCATCAGTACCGATTACAGTAAAAATAAATTGTTTACTGCCTGTACCGATAATTTCATAATTGCTCTGACTTTCTGTTTTTTCTGTCTCAGATATATTGGTATCAGTTTCATTTCCACAAGAGCAAAAGACAAACATTAAACAAAAGCAAAGCATTAAACAATATATTTTTTTCATAGCTACACCTATATACTAATCATCCAAATAATAATCTATAGCGTTCTTGTAATGTTCGTAACAAAATTCCTCACCGTTAATTGAGGAATATTTGGCGTTATTACATATATCACATTTACCGTCATTATGACTTGTTTCGCCCGAACATCCCTTAGTGCCAAGAATAATAAAACACAAAATAGAAATTACTATAAAAGCAATAAATACGCCCATTTTAATATTCAATTTCTCATCATTACTAAGACGAGTTTCGTTTTCGTCAACGGTAACACTATTTTCATATAATTCCTTAATGTTATTTTTGTATTCTTCACATTCTTTATCAAGCGTATCCCAATGACTAACATATTTTTCAAACAAATCACGTTCAATACCGTTTCGTCTTTTCATAAATTCTTTAAGTTTACGTTGGTCGTATGAGTAAATACCGCTACTATTAGGAACATCCCCAACCCTTTTTCTAAAAGCTACGGTTGTATAATCAAACTTAATAAGTTTCCTTTTTTCTCTTTCGCACTTACAGTTGCTACAATATCCCTCTGGATATGAAGAATTAGCAGGGTTCCAATAAATATAGCCGCAGTTCATACAAGCTTTGCAATATGTAGTATCATTGTCAATTTCTTCTTTTGCACAAACAGTTTCCGTTTCTGAAATAGGACATCCACAATGTATGCAAACTGTAGCTTTATCACTTATTTCTTTCCCACATTCAAGACATTTTATTAAAGCCATAGCAATTACCACCTTTCATTTTATAAAATAAAGTATACCACAATTCGATTTATAAATCAACAAGTCATTGACATAAATCTATGAATTAGAAACCGTTTTTAATATATAATAACATAAAGGCGGTGATACAATGAATGTCTGCGATTTTGGTGCAGTTTTAAAGCAACTACGCAAAAGCCATAATTTAACACAAGAAGAATTAGGCTTACGCATTGGACTATCCAAAGCGGTTGTTAGCAAATATGAAAACGGTATGGGTTATCCTACATTTGATATGCTAATACAAATAGCGGACTATTTCGGCGTAACTACAGATTATTTACTCGGAGTTGCCAAAGATAAAACAATAAATGTATCAAGCCTTAACGAAACACAAATTGAAACAGTACAAAGAGTAATAGCAGAATTTAATAGAGACAATAACAAATAAACCACCTTGCAAAACTTAAATTGCAAAGGTGGTTTTGTAAATATTAGATTGAACTTTCTACTTTCAATATCGGCGTACCAAAATCGTACCAATATTTTTGAGAGCCACTTTTTAGGGTTGATTTTTCTGAGAATTGTGATAATATATAGATAAAATAGAGGGTAAAAAACCTCTGACAAGATATTAAATCTTGAGTGGGAATAATTGTATTGCGCTGCCGGTGGCAGATGAAGCAATGCAATTATTAGCGCCGCGGTCGACAAGTGCGCCGTGCTCCAAACGAGCGCAGTGTCGGGTACCGCAAGAGGGCTGTTTACTATCATTTAGTTTCCGATTTGTAAAAAACAATAATAACGAACAGACCTTAAAGAAACGAAATCCTTTAAGGTCTGTTTTTATACCCTAAACCTTGCAACAAAGTCATTTAGATAGCATTATGGTTTTCGAGCGTTAAAAAACATTATTTCTATAGAAAACACAACACATTTAAAATTTATAAATGTGTTGTAGGTAATTGACATATAACCTCAAATCGTTTAAAATTATTATATTATATCAATTGGATTTGGGGTAGTTTTATGAAACTGACAGAAAAAATAAATATGGATTATAATGGTCTTGTAGAGAATGGCCCAATAACTATTGTTGCATTTGGCGACAGCATTACACATGGTGCTTTGGCCACCGATGAATTTAATTACGAAACGGTTTATTGGAATTTATTAAAGCAAAAAATACTTAGTGTAAGAAACTATGTTCCAATAAATGTTATAAATGCAGGAATCGGTGGTATTACTGCTAAAAGATCTCTTGGAAGAATTGAGTCTCAGGTGCTTTGCCATCATCCCGACCTTGTTATAGTGTGCTTTGGTTTAAATGATGTTAACGGTAGTTTAGAGGACTATCTTTCTTCGCTTAAAACAATTTTTATGCGCTGTAAAGAAAACGGTGCTGAAGTCATTTTTATGACTCCAAATATGCTAAATACTTATGTTGCAGAGGATACAGAAGAACCGTTAAGAAATTATGCCTGTGTTACTGCAAAAATGCAGAACGAAGGCAAAATGGATCTATATATTGAAAGTGCTGTAAGAACTGCCATTGACTGCGGAATAAAAGTTTGTGATTGCTATTCTAAATGGAAAGAGTTATCCAAGACAGAAGATATAACAATGTTACTTACTAACAGAATAAATCATCCAAAAGCCCAAATGCATCACCTATTTGCCGATATGTTATTTGACACTATTTTTGAGGATGCCGATGTGATTTCTAATTCAGTTGACAGCGCAATGTATAACGGTTATAATTTAATATAATAAAACAATGGGACTGCCGTTTTAATAGCAGTCCCATTGTTTGCAAAAGCACACGTTTATAAAATGAGTCAAATTATTTAATAAGAATTTTCTTTAATCCTACTAAATCTTTAAGATTTACTGTGCCGTCAACATTTACATCGGTAAACAAGGTCTTGATATTTGACAGCAATTCTTTTCTCAAAACAGTTAAATCGCCTGCATTAGCAGTATAGTCACCATTAACGTCACCCGAAACAAGGTAAGAAATTTTAAGCTCGTTGAAATCGAGATAGGTAATGCCGGTGCCTGATGCTCTTGCAAAGGTAAATATTATTTTTTCGCCCGCTTTAACCTTAACAACCTCATCAATCTCACGCGATTGACCTGAAGTTACAACATCATAAGTACCTTTATCCATGAGATTAAGTGTGCCGGAAGTTGTATTTGCAGGATAAACCATAGTATCATTTATATCTGCATCCTGAATTTTACCATTCTCAACCGTATTGGCATTAGCTTTAAAAATACCGTACTTAATTGTAGGTGTACCATTAGTCCTTAAATCAAAGGAATGTCTTACCTTTATAAATCCATCCTTCGGTGCTTCATATACAATACCTGTAACAAGACCGCCTGTGAAAAGCAAACCATCCTTACCAATCCAGTTAGATTTGTTCCAATACTGGGCTTCTCCGAATGTTCCTACAGTATACTCCGTTGTGCTTTCGTCAAAAATACCGTTTGTAAGGTTAGCATCTCTTACCGCAGGATAATAATTCCAACCGATATTGTCCTTCCATTGAGTAAGTGAGAAATCGGCCTTGTAGTCATATACATTGTCGATATATGCTACTTTAAATTCATCGAACATAAATTTATCGTATGCGCCGCCGCCTGTATTGGAACGTGCAATAACAAATATAATCTTTTCGCCGGCTTCAACCTCTACGATTTCGTCGATATTTATTTTAGCAGTACCGTTCGAAGCAATTTCGAGAACCTCGTAAGTGCCCTGAGTTGTCAAAGTAAAAGAACCGTTAGCTGCACCTACAGGGTAAACCGTGCTCAGGATATCCGCGTCCTGAATTTTACCTTCTTCTGTTGTTTCTGCTTTTGCCTTGTACACAGCAAACTTATAGATATTTCCTACCTTACCGGTAATATCAAAAGACTGCATTACATTTACAAGACCGCTTTTAGGTGCTTCAAAGACAATACCTGTTACAGCCTGACCGGAAGTGTGAATAAAATCAGCACTGATAAAATTCGACTTAAACCAAGCTTTGGTACCATAATCGTTTTCCAAGGTGTATTCTTGGTTGCTTTCATCGAATACGCCTACTGTTGTACCGTCAGCAGTTCTTACGTAAGGATAACAGCTCCAACCGTTGTTGTCCAACCATTTTTCGGTCGAAAAGGAAGCCTTAAAATCGTACAGATTAACCGTTTCCCCGTTTTCGGGTTCGGAAACAGCAGTTTCGGCACTAACAGATACGCAGGAAAACATTAGCGTAACTGTAAGTATTAATGCTACTAAAGTCAATGCGAGATTTTTGTTTTTTAACATTCTTTGTTCCTCCTTATAATTTCAAAAACTTTTATTTATTTGTAAAAAGTTACAATTCCTTTTCACATATTAATTATAATCTTTAGCAATTTGCATTACTATACTATCGATAAGAAGATATGGAAAAAAAGTAAGATTCGAATTATCACTGATTTGCTATTATCTTTTTAAGACGCACTAAATCCTCTATGGAAATTCTGCCATCCTTTTTAAAATCGTATGAATAATCAAACTCTGCAAGATTAAGCAGCATTTTACGAAGATTTGTTAAATCGGTTGAATTGTAAAGCTTTTCAATCAAATCCGCACCGAATATATTCTCGGTATCAGATGAAGAATACTCAGCCCTCTCGTTATACTTAAATTCCACAGGGAACATATTGCCCGAAATTTCAACATTTTTAGCACCGGAAATGTAAATCGGACTTCTGCTCTCGCTATAAGCATCATTATCTACAAAAATATTATCTTTAATCTCAACACCGTCTGCCGAGTCAATATATATTGCGTGAGCGCCCCAATTTTCAAAGTGATTACCGACAATTTTAATATTCTTGTGTTTAATGTACCCTGAATTAAGATTTGTACTATTACCCATTATAGCCAATGCACTGTTATCATCGGTCAGTTCTTCGGTTAAATTCGTATTCTTAATTTCATTATAAAGTAGATTAAGTCCATTCACATAGCCGCTCTCACAGAAATTTGTATCAACAACTTCTGGAGAAACCAAAATACCGGCTCTGCCTGTTTCGCTTATAGAACAATACTGTATTGTTCCGCCTGCCTTAACAACTCCGCCTCGGGGATAGCTCATTCTCAATTCACAGTTATCATAAAGGAAGCCGTCACCCAAAGCCGAAAGATTAAACATAATCGCACCGGAATAATAATAAATCAAGCTATCTGTAAGCTTTAAAGTGAAATATTCGCCACCATTATGACTTACCGTATCTGCCGCAGCAGTAGTTTCACCTAAAATTCTTCCCGTAGACGGTAAATACACAAGAATCTTATCGCCTGCTTTGAAATGTCTTGTAATATTACCATAAGCAGAAGCACTATTATCATAAGTTATCGTTTTGGTCCAATAATCATAATCGGTTACAGAGGAATAAACACCGTGAATATTAAATGCGTCGTCGTGTCTTTGGTTTGCCTTGTAGTTAGTAACCTGCGGGCCTATTACACATTCGTTGGCATTAAGAAAATTAGATACACTCCATATAGCCTCAGGACCGTAATACTTTCCGCTCCGTTCGGTTATCCAGCCCTTTTCCTGCCAATAGCTGAACTTTTCGTCACTCGGGTCTACTTCATATCCGTAACCCGGGAGTGAAAGCAGTCGGTTATAATAGTTCTTATTACCCCATTGGTCACCTATTGCCGCTTCA
>SVPL01000074.1 GCA_015065925.1 Oscillospiraceae bacterium | reverse complement strand
CAAAGCACTTGGTTATAAGATAGGGTTCTTGTAACTGGTAATAATCTCTTAAATGCTTACAAGCCTTTGAAAAAATGTCTTTTTTAATTGAGGGAATATGAAATGATTCAACTTTTTTCCATAAAGGCATTGTTAATGCCACTGTTAAAACACCGCTAGCAATTAGCAAAATAAAACCAATAATTACTTCACCGACAATAACGAGAATTTCCAAGAACCACGCGCTTGGCAACGGGATTGATTTAAGCAGAAAGATTCCAGCAACTATACAAGATATGTAAATAATGAGGGAGACAATCGTGCTAAATTTTCTCCATCGTTTTTCTTTGCGGAATGTGCGCTTCTCATCTTCGGTCAATGTTTTGTATTGTTCTTTCAACGCATTATTTATATTTTTATCTGTATTTTTGTACTTGTAATACCGCAAGGTTGTCTCCTCCTCTCTTATTCAATCAGTTAGACAAATTCTTATTTATCGGTTAGTTGTATTATAGCACAACTTGACTAACAAAGAAAGAGAATATTATAAACACCCTTAGTTTTTTAAAAAAACTAAGGGTGTTTTCGTGTCTTGTTGTACTGTCCTTTAGAGTACGACCCATACTCGTGCGGTCTTTTTACTTCTAACCTATTACTTCTTCACTTTAGCCTTTTCCCTTTTGTTTAAAATCAGCTCGTACACCCCATAAACCACAATTGCTACTCCAAAAAGCTTTTTTAAAAGCTCGGCTTTAAAAAGTCCAACAAAAAATCCCGAAAGCAGTGTGGCCAGCGTTCCAATCAGCATTATGGGGAAAATAAACCTCCATTTAATTATTCCCTTTTTTGAATATATAAAAAGCGCCACCGCCGCCGTTGGTAAAAAGAAAATAAGGTTTATTCCCTGTGCGGTAAGCTGTTTAACATTTGCAAAAACGGTTAAATAAACAATAAGCACACTGCCGCCGCCAAGTCCCATTGCACCACACGCTCCCGCCAAAATTCCAACCAATAGCTCTGCCGCAATATTCAACCTAAAATCAGCCTCCAACCCGCCCAAATCATAAACAAGGCAAACACCTTTTTGATTATTCGGGGTGATATTTTTTTCATTATATAGGTGCCAAGCACCGCCCCCAAAGCTCCGGCGGGTAAATAAACCACGCTCTGAGACAGGTCAACATACCCGCGCCACAAATAATTTACGGCGCTTACCAAGGTTATGGGAAAAATTATTGCCACCGCATTGGCGTGGGCAGATTTTCTTTCAAAGCCCATTTCCATTAAAAGAGGCACCGCCGCAAGACCTCCGCCCGCTCCAAAAAAACCATTTACAAGCCCAATTACCGCTCCTTTTAGGTAATTTTTACTGCTAATTTTATATTTTTTCAAAAAATCGCCTCTTTTTTTCATCTTAGGTATAGTATTTGCAGTTAAAAAGGTGTATAATAGTCTAAATACAAATTAATTTTAAGAAAGCGAGGCTGATTGTATTGCCTATTAAAATAAACAACGACCTACCCGCAAGAGCCATACTTGAAAACGAGCATATTTTTGTTATGACCGAAACCAGAGCTCTGCATCAGGATATTCGCCCACTTAAAATTTTAATACTTAACCTAATGCCCAATAAAATTGAAACCGAAACACAGCTTTTACGCTGTCTTTCAAACACCCCCCTGCAAATTGAGGTTACTTTAATGCAAACCTCCACTCACAAGGCAAAAAACACCTCACCCGAGCATCTGCTTAACTTCTACACCACATTTGAAGAGATTAAAACTCAGCAGTTTGACGGACTTATAATCACAGGCGCCCCCGTAGAACAGCTCCCGTTTGAGGAGGTTGAATATTGGAACGAGCTTAAAGAGATTATGGATTGGTCTAAGGACAATGTTTTTTCCACTCTACATATTTGTTGGGGTGCTCAAGCGGGTCTTTTCCACCATTACGGAATTGAAAAAGAGGCTCTTCCTAAAAAGCTTTCGGGCGTTTTTAAGGTAGATATTCTAACCGAAAAATCACGTCTTTTCCACGGTATGGATGATTTTCTTTACGTGCCGCAGTCGCGCTACACCGCCTCCCGCCGTGACCAGATAGCAAACCACCCCGACCTTAGAATAATGTCCGAGTCGGATGAGGTTGGCGTTCACCTTGTAGGAGATAACCACGGCAGACAGTTTTTTATAATGGGTCATCACGAATATGACCGTGGCTCCCTTGCCACCGAATACGCAAGGGATGTTGCAAAGGGCATAAATCCTGAGGTGCCCAAAAACTACTTCCCCAATAACAACCCCGAAAATCCACCTTCTGCAAGGTGGCACGTTTACGCAAGTACCCTTTTTACAAATTGGCTTAACTACTTTGTTTACCAAACAACTCCGTATGAGCTTAAAAAATTAAAGGAAAAAACCGAAATATGAACATTTACATAACCTCCGAGCAGATTGGCTTGCAGGGCTATTGGGTAACCGATATTCTTGCGGGAATTGCTAAGGAAGCTTTGAAAAAAAACATAACCATTGCTGATTACACGGGCGAAAAGCCTGAGCTTACAGATGAATACACAAGACCCTTGGTTTTTGCAATCGGTCATTCCTATCAGTGGTTGGAAAACACCTGCCGCCAAATGAAGAAAAAGGGGGTTGAGCCCCTAATTGTAAATGCAGGACTTGATATTTACACCGAAACATTGGATGCCGCAGGCTTTGTAAGCTTTGGAATTCAAAAGGCTATGCACCAGATTATGAGGTATCTTATTCAAAACAAGCGCACAAGAATTGCCTTTTTCGGCGCCCATGATGAAACCCATTCCGACCAGATTAAAATTGATGAATTTTTAAAGCTCTGCACACATATGCAGCTGCCTCTTGGTCCGTCTGATGTTTACAGAGACCTTACAATTTCAGACTGTGCCAAAAGCTTTGAGCTTAATATGCACCGCTACAATGCCGTTATTTGCTCAAGCGATGCCGCCGCAGTTTACCTTTTAAAATGGTTAGAGGAAAGGGGTAAAAGCTCCCCTGCCGACCTTTTTATAATAGGATTTGGCAACACCTTAATTTCTAAGGCGGTTAAGCCCTCGCTCACCACCGTTGAAAACGATTTTGTAGAGCTTGGGCGTCAGGCGGTTAAGCTTCACCAGTTTTTGCAACGCAATACCGATATTGCAACCTCTACCGTTTTGGTTGACTGCCCCCTTATAGAACGCCAAACCACAGGTGAAGTAAGGCTTAAAAAATCCAATCCCCGCTCCGCTTCAAACAGTATGCCCCTTTATGATGCCGACCCCGATATTTTAACCGCGCTTCAGCTTGAAGAGCTGCTTAGAATGTGGGATGATATTGACCGACAGATTATAGATGGTCTTTTAAACAAAAAAACCATTATAAGCATTGCAGACGGACTTTTTGTTTCGGTAAGCGCCGTTAAATACCGCATTAAAAAAATGCTTACCGCCGCCAGCTTTAAAAATAAAGAGGAGCTTGCCGAGGTTATAAGAAAATATAACATTGTTTAGAAAAGGGTTCCTTGTTAATAGTTTCGGTAAAAGTTAAAAGATGTCTTATATTCGGCTTAATCGCCTGATATAAGACATCTTTTGTTTACGGATTTACATTGGGCTTCATATAAATATATTCATCGGTAATAACTACCAAATAATTGGATTTTGTGTATATGATTTTTGAAAGGCTAAATTTGAATTGTAACTTTATTTTTCCGCTTTTTGTGAAAATACCGCTGGTAGTAACGATACCGCGATTATCTGCGCTAAAAATATCGCCCTCGTTTTCGTATGGACCTTCGTAAAAAACGTTGCAGTAATTTACATTGTTTTTTTGCAGTCCGTATTGCGCCCAGTATACTTCTTCGTTAAATATGTGCATTCTACCGTATCTGGAACTTACCTCAATATTATCGGGTCCGTGGTAACTAAAAACTTTTTTTGTTTCTGTGTTGAATTGAAGTAAGCAGTTGCCACCTGTGGCGTTATATTCACAAATATAAACAGAGTTATTTTCCTTGCTGTATAGTAAATCTGAAGATAATAATGAATAAATTTCAATATTTTCAAAAATGGAACTTTCTTGCTTGGAGATGTTGTAATGATAAATACACTTAGGATAAGCCTCTGCTGTATAATAAAGGTCATTACCATCTAGATCAAAAGCATAAACAGACTTGCCAACTGCTATTTTTTCTTCTTGATTCAGTGTTTTGGCATTGAATACTAAAATTCCTTTTTCAGCGCTAAACGAAACGTAAAGCTTATCGTTGTGAAACTTTATTTTATTAGGAGTACTAGGTAAGCTTATTCTATTGGGATTATAAGGGTCTTTTGCGTTAAATATGTATATTTCGTTTGGGGATGTTGTAATAAGGTAAACGGTATCTTCGTTGTGTGTCCAGTCACGTACGTATCCATCAAATTCACAAAACCTAGTTAAGTCTGAAAATTTGAGCAATGGAATATCCCTAAAAAAACTAGGTTCACCCGAGGCTGCGGGGATGCGAGTCGGGGGGGAAATTTCATATGTATAGGTTTGCTCTTTTGAGGTAGTGGTATGTTTTGAAGAATCAGAAAGCGTTGACGTGGTTGTGGTGTTGTTTTTGGATTTATCAGAAGAATTATTTTTAATATTTTCTTTCGACGTATTTTCATCTTTGGCGTTTGATGAATAAATAGGTACTCGCGAAACATCGGAAATTTTGTTTTGCGAACATCCCGAAAGAGTGAAAACTATGATTATTGCAAGCAAAAACGCTACTGCTTTTTGAATTTTACACATAACTAACCTCCTTATTGGCCTTGTTTTTTATTATACCAAAAAACAAAAAAATGTCAATAGAACGAAAGTTAAAAAAGAAAGTGTTTGGTTGTTTTTGTTATTAAAAAATACAATATAACGTAATTTTAACAAAAAATAAAACCGATAGATTATGCTCATTTGCCATAACCTATCGGTTTATTGTTTATTATTTAATCATTTGCAAAACTTTAAAACTATTTCTTTCATTTTATCAAAGTTTTGTTCCATATCCAAAACAAGCTTAAGCTGTGTGCGGCAACGGACTAAATTGTGGTCGGGATATTTTGTTTTAAAGTAGGTATCCCCCTCTAAAAAGTCGGTTAAAAATCTCATACCGCACTCAATTGTCATCATCTTTGCGCCCTCGGGCATAAGCATAATTTCGCTGTTTTCAAGCTGACCGCCCGTGCCTGTTAAAAATCCCTCTGCAAACGCCGAAAACATATCAAGCCTGAAATCTACCTTTGATATATCCTTTTCATCCTCGGCGGCGGTGGTTGCGCCCGAGCGTATAGCATCGCCAAAATCTGTTACCGAAAAGCCGGGCATTATTGTATCTAAGTCTATAACGCAAAGTGCCTTGTGAGTCGCTTTATCAAGCATTGCATTGTTTGTTTTTGTGTCATTATGGCTAACGCGAAGGGGTAGCTTTCCCTCGCTGTGCGCCTTTGCCAAAAGCGAATAAAAATCGGCGCGCTGCATAATAAAGTCAATTTCTTCCTTTACCCTTTCCGCTCTGCCAACCTTATCTTCCTTTACTGCCTTTAAAAAGTTTTCATACCTCTTGGCGGTGTTATGAAAATCAGGCAAAACTTCAATAAGCTCTTCGGCGGGAAAATCGCTCAAATCATGCTGAAACTTACCAAAAGCCACTCCGCACTCGTAAAAATCTTCGGTGTTTTCAAGGGTTTCAATGCAAATGGCATCCTCAATGAAGCGATACATACGCCAAAAGTTTCCAAATTCATCCATAAAAAAGGTTTTGCCATCATCGGTGGGAATAATCTCTAAGGTTCCGCGTGGGTCGGTTATTTTCTTTTTAAGATGGTTAATAACCTTTTCTATGTTTGACATAACGTGGGCGGGTTTTCTGAAAATTAAGCTATTTATGGTCTGCAAAACATAGGCGGTTTTGCCCACGCCTTGCTCATTGCTGACAATTCGAAAGGTGTCATTTATATGACCGTTTCCAAAGGGGCGTATTTCAACAATTTCTCCCGAAATTTGAAAACGCTCAAGCGCAGCTTTAACTATATCTAAATTGCTCTTTTCCATTTTAATTTTTCCTTTCAGGCAGGACTTAATTTCCCTTAAAGCCTGCCAATACGATATAAATTATAAATAATTTGCTTGACAACTTCTATTGAAAAAAGTACAATTATTAGTATAATATCGCAATTAAATTGGTAGGTGAGAAAAATGGATATACTTACTCTTATAAAACATTTACATAATATTTCAGGAGCCAGGGTTTCGGTTCACAGTGTTACAGGGGATGAGCTTTATGCCTGTCCGTCCGCACTTTTGCCCTTTTGCGCTAAAATTCAACAAAAGGTGATTGCCCAAAGAGCCTGCGAGGAATGTGATAAAAACGCCTACTCAAAGCTCTCCGCAATCAATAGTCCCTACATTTACCGTTGCTCCTGCGGTTTGCTTGAGGCTATTGCGCCCATACGCCGCGATGGCGAAATTGCCGGCTACTTAATGATGGGTCAGGTAACGGATGCCAACACCGATAATAAGGATCACATTTTAAAAAGCAGTCGCGCGTTTTTTGGCAGTGATGAAGAACAGCTTGAATACTTTAATAAAATTTTAACCCTTGAATATAACAAGTTTGAAAGCTACGCCCAAATAATGGGTGTTTTGGCAGAGTATATAACAAATCATAACAGATTTTTCTATAAGGCAGACGGCATAGCCGAGCTTACAAAAAAATACATTCACCAAAATTTTGCAAAGCCACTGACCCTAAACAGCATAGCCAAAAGATTTGAATGTTCAAAATCCACCGTTATGAATCAGTTTAAAAGCAAGTATGGCGTTTCGGTAATAGCCTATCTTAATACCGTGCGCCTGAAGGAAGCTAAAAAACTTATTTGCGATACCGAGCTTTCCTTTAAAGAGATTGCCTCCGAGTGTGGTTTTTATGACCAAAATTATTTTTCAAAGCAGTTTTCAGAAAACTTTGGTTGCTCCCCCACCGAGTTTAGAAAGGAATATAAAAAATCAAAAGGCTATTTCACTTTTAATTAAATTAGGCAAAACACCAAGAGCGCCTAATTTGCTCACGTTTAAAAAACGCCCTAGACCAAACGCCCACGCCCCGCAGGGCAGTATTTGTTTCTCGAACAAAATTCCCTGTATTGTTGCCAAAAGCCTCGAAAGACGACAGCCTTTCTGCATTTTGTGGCTTAAATACAGTAAATTTTCAGTTCTTACGAAACTGCGAAGCACCTTAAAACGAAAATTTTGAGTACAAGAAAAGACAAAAAGCCATAGTAACGCTAACGCGTACTATGGCTTTTTAACGCATTATTGTGCCAAAATTTCACGTTTTTAAGGAAATACTGCCCTGCGGGGCGTGGGCGAAATCTAAGGCGTTAATTTTTATTTTAATAAATCGGGGAATTCATAGGTCGCTAAAAGAACGTTGTCTTTATTATAAACGGTGATTGTTGTACCAACCGAATAATTATAATGCAAATATTGATAATAGGTTGTCTGTATGCCCGACTCTGCTATATACACCGCAAAATTTTCATCAAAATCTTCCAAAGAATTATATTTTGTGCTAATTTTAATGTTGTTAAAGCCTTCATCTGCCTTGATTTCAGAAAACCAAACATTGTGCTTATACGAACTAACAACTGCATTTACACTACTTTTAGATATCAATAAAAATTTATAATAATCATTATAACCAATTTTAAAAGTAGCCGAGCCGTCGAAGTTTTTTGTAACACTTTTAAAATTGTATGTATTGGCTTCTTCGGCAGTCAGTTGATAATTGTAATCAGGCTCCATTTTAAGCAAAAACCACTTTGGTATCGTTATGCTAACTATACCGTTAGCATCAACCGTAACGTTGTTATCACTGTCAGTTGCCTGTTTGTAATTGTTTTTGCCGATATTGTTGGAACTTGCAGAAATAACCGAAGTGCTGTTTTTTGAAGAATTGCTAACTACCTTTTCACTGCTAGCCGGTATGGTGCTGTTAACCGAACTGTTTTGACCATCGCCCGAAATCTCTACTGTGGTATCCTCGGTTTTTGAAGTTGTGGTGTTTAAAATATTTGTAGCTTCTGAAGACCTTGCATCAATAGAAGTGTTTTGCGAAGAAAGACTCTCTCCGCCACTGCAAGAAACAATGGTTGGCACAAGTAAAAATATCATTAAAACAAATAAAAACTTTTTCATTTTTATTCCCCCAAAAACAATTTCGCTACAAGCAATTATATCACTCTTTATTGTTTATGTAAAGCAAAAATGAGGGCAAAAGTAAAACCCCGAAAACCAAAAATGGTTTCGGGGTTTTTGAATACTCTTTGAAATAAGAAATTATCTCTTTGAGTTTTCGGTGTACCGTTTATATCGTGTAATATCGCCCTAAATCGTTTATATCGTGCGGTTTTGTTTCCTCAAAATTGAATATCGTTGCAAAAAGTTTATGTTGTTTCATAAAGTTTTGCACCAAATTTGCACCAAAATTTTGCACCATTTTATGATTATTTGATGTTACCAGCAATTTTGCTTAATGATGCTTGTAATTGTTTCGTGGCTTCTTCATCTTTGCGAATCTGTTCCCACTGACGTAAAATCATAAATATGAAGTCCTTTAACACGGGAAAATACAAAATACATTCCTCTTCGCTCAATTCATGAATTCCTTTGCTAACTATACCATAAAAGGCAGGGTTATCAACCAACGCCTTTGGCAAATAGTTTGCCAACATTTTAATTCTTGCATCAACACGAGAGTCTTTATATGTTTGCTCATCAATAGTGCCATCGCTTATTGCTTTTCCTTTTGCGGTATCTATAATTCGCTCAAAAATCCGACGAAGATATACATAAGAACCAATTCCTATACCTTGTGCATGTAGTCCGATTGCCCTTCTAAATTCTTTCAAATCATCCTTTGAAAGAATTTTGTTATATTCTTTGAGTTCAGGAAAAGACAAATCTGCCACTGATGGAAACTGACCCACTTTTTTAAACTTATAATCATCGGTTAATACAACATAATCCAATTTATGAGACTCATCCATAGAACAGGAAAACCGAAATACCATTAATCTACAATCCTCTTCAACTTGCCAACTTGTCCAATTCCACAGCGAAGTTGAAAAACCATTTTCTGTTGTAATAGTTTTACTAATCCCAAGTTTTTGTAAAAATTCTAACTCTGCTGCAAGCGACTTTGGAATGTGAAGATTTTCCTGTTCTAAATATTTATAAAATATAATAGGTTTTGCTTCAAAGACTCGTTTTTCTTTACAAGACGGACAAAACTCATCTATCTTTACTTTGCCATCAATTAAATCAATCAAATGAAATATATTGTCCTTTGTGATTTCTATTTCATCATACAAACCACTTTTTTGTAAAAATTCAGCAAAGATATTATTCTTGCTCTTAATTTTTCTCGGTTTATTTTGGTCAAAAAGATTCATTTTCATTAAAACACTCTTTTCATCATTAAGAATTTTATATTTAATTTTAATTATTATATCATAAAGCGACATTGTTTTCAATATAACACAAAAAATAGCAGTGTGATTTTTGTTTCACACTGTAATTTTTGTATTTAAGAAATGAGGTCATCTTCAAGACACTTTGCTATTCTCGCCTTGTATTCCTCAAAGATATGGGAATAAATATCTCCCGTGATTGCAATATTGCAATGGCCTAAATGCTCGGAAACGGCTTTAACATCAATGATGTTGTTATCATAACATAATTACCCTATGTTTAAGACAAAGACTCATCATGCTTATATAATCATGATGATTAATAAAGAGTCTTATATAAAGAAAAAGAGTCATAAAGATTCTATTAAGAATCCTTATGACTCAAGAAGATTGCAACACATTGAAAAATTCATATTTCTATGTTATAATGATAAAAAATGTTCGGAGTTGATTCAATGGAATATATCGTAATTCCCGATACGGCTATTTGGGCAGTCAATCGTGGCAAACAGGAAAATGAATCAAGCAATATTATTTATCTCGATAAAAATGGCAGAGGACACTCCATCGATTTTGATGTATGTGCAACCAATTTCAAAACTGAACACGGAACTTCATCGGGCAACTGCATAGGCGAACGGAAAATAGATGAATATTGTTTCGTTTTCTACACAAGCGGCATCAAAACAAAAATAGTATTTAAGAAAATGTATGTGGGAAACTTATTCCGTTATCACCGATTA
>SVPL01000008.1 GCA_015065925.1 Oscillospiraceae bacterium | reverse complement strand
GAAGGGGAGAAAAGTTATAGCAAAAAGCCCTTCATTTAAGCATTTTGAGGGATTTTTTATTCAACCCTTCCCCCACTTCGTGGGCCCCCTTCCCTGTCTAGGGACGGCCTCAAAGAAAGCCGCTACTCGCTGCTAAACCCCAATTTATGGGTTCAGTCATCTAGCGTCTAGCCTCTAGCATCTAACATCTAAACTGTTATCCGTTTACTTCCAATGGTGACCTCTCCGCTTGAAAGGTGGATAAGGTCGCCATTTTCGTTTTTCAGAATAATTCTGAATTTTTGGTCAATACCCTGCACGGTGGCAGAATTTTCTATTTTATTTTGGGTATAGTTAATTCTTTCGCCAATAAGCATCATTCTTTTTTGGTATTCCTCTAAAACGGCTTTGGATTTTAAAGCTTTATAAAATTCAAAAAAGTTGTTTACTACTGCGGCTAAAATCTCATTTGGACTAAAATCCTCATTCTCGCTAAACAGACTTCCCGCAATATTCTTTATATCCTCGGGGTAACCGCCCTTTGGCTCTAAAAGATTAAGTCCTATTCCAAGTATTACATATTCTGCCCTGCCATCGACATTAAAGGCGGCTTCGCTTAAAATACCGCAAACTTTTTTCCCATTTACAAAAATATCGTTAACCCATTTTATTTTGGGTGATTTTTTTGCAATATCTTCAAACGCTTTTGCAACCGCAACCGCCGCCACAGGGGTGATTAACGAAATATCCTCGGGGGGAATTTTTGGTCTTAAAATTAAACTGAAATATATTCCACAGTTTTCGGGGGAATAAAAGCTTCTGCCCATTCTGCCCTTGCCACCCGTCTGGGAGAGAGCAATAATCAATCCCCCTTCGGGCATACCGTCCTCGGCATAATGCTTTGCCGATGTGTTGGTGGAGTCCAAACATTCAAAAATTCTAATATTTACATTAGCATTAATTTGCTCCTGCAAGGCTTCAGCAGAGATTTTTTCATACTTCACTTATATTCCCCCTTTCATAATATAATAATTTAATATGCCTCCATGGGATATCTATCTGCTATTGGTGCTTTAGAAGCTCCATTCCATCCTTCGGTCCCTTTTTTATAATAAATTTTAAAATCCTTGTGAGTGTATTGGAAGGCGTCTATTTTTACACTGTATGGAGCATTACCTAAAAACCTTGCGATTTTTAAATTTTCGCAATTATAAAAAGCCATATTCTCTATTTTGGTAACGCTTGCAGGAATGGTTACCGATTGAATTTTGGTTGACCAAAAAGCGCTAACTCCAATTGATGTAACGGGAAGACCGTCTATTTCTTCGGGAATTACAACCTCATTGCCCTCACCAATGTATTTTGTTATACATATCTCAGTATATGTGACGCCCATTTCTAAATTCTTATCGTATGTTACGGTATATTCAAAATCCGAAGAAGAATTTTCGTTTTTTCCACAACCTACCAAAGAAAATATCATACATATTAAAAGTATTAAAGAAATTAATTTTTTCATTTATTTGCCTCTTAAGCCTCTTCTGCCTCGGTTGCAGGATTTTCAACTTTAGCTACATTAGACTCATCTACATCCTTACCCAAAAATTCGGGAAGCTTCATACCTGCCATTTTAAAGGTTTCGCTTAAGGGAGGCACGGCTCCCATTATGCTGGAAAGGAAGTTAGAGGTTGTGGAGCTACCGTCTTTACCGCCCATAGAATCCCAAACCGTAACCTTATCAATCTTAAGATTTTTAACGGCTTCAACCTGAATTTTAATGATTTCTTCAATCTTATCAACAAGCAGTAATTGAACTGCGGCATTTGCGTCTCCGCCTGCGGCTTCAACAATCCTCTTAAAGCCTTCTGCCTGCTTTTCAAGAATTTCCTGAGCGCCGCGAGCCTGAGCCTCCATAGTGGCATAAATAGCGTCGGCTTCACCCTTCGCCTTGCGTCTTGCCTGTTCGGCTTCGGCTTCGGCGGCAAGCTCCATACGCTCTTTTTCAATCTTAGCCTTAACAATAACATCTGCCTTTTGGGTGGCTTCCTCACGCTCGGCACGGGCTTGTTCAGCAAGTTGTTGTGCGGCGTAGGCTTCTTCCAATGCCTTAGCCTCGGCAATCTGCTCGGCGGCGGTTGCACGGCGCAAAGCCTCAGCCTCTAACTCACGGCGTGTAGCGTCAGACTGAGCGATAGCGGCTTTGGATTCGTTTTCACCTGCGATTGCGGCGGCATCTGCCTCGGCAACCTGAATACGCTGATCCTTAACGGCTTGAGATTCACCAATAGAACCGTCACGGTTTTTCTCGGCAACAGATTTCTTAGCGTCGTTTATAGCCTTTGCGGCGGCTTCCTTACCAAGAGCCTCAATGTATCCCGACTCATCGGTAATATCGGTAACATTAACATTTATAAGTCTAAGACCTATTTTTTTAAGCTCGGTTTCCACATTGTGATAAACGGCTTCTACAAACTTATCGCGGTCGGTGTTGATTTCCTCAATATCCATTGTGGCAATAACCAAACGAAGCTGACCAAAGATAATATCCTTTGCAAGCTCTTGAATTTCCATCATCTTAAGACCTAAAAGTCGCTCAGCCGCATTTTGCATTGTACCCGCCTCGGTAGAAATACCAACCGTAAAGCGAGAGGGCACATCTACACGGATGTTTTGGTGAGAAAGTGCGTTTGTAAGGTCAACATTAATGGAAATAGGGGTTAAATCCAAATATTCAAAGGCTTGAATTACAGGCCAGATGAAGGCGGCGCCACCGTGTATACACTTTGCAGAACGGGCAGAGCCATCCTTGTTTGTGCCAACCTTACCGTAGATAACCATAACCTTATCGGAAGGGCAACGACGGTAACGGGAGAGCAGCAGAATAATAAGCGAGAAAAGTAAAACGCCTATTACCACTAAAAGAATTACTAAATTGCTTGACATAAAAAATTCCTCCTTAATTTATATAGCCTATTCTTCGGCTATTGGTTTAACAACCAGTGTTGACTGGTTAATAATACCCGTAATTTTCACAAAGCTGTCGGTTTTAAGGGTTTCGCTATGCTGGGTTATGGCAGAATATTCAACATATCTGTCCTGCAAAACAAGGGTAACCTTACCAAAGGATTTTCCATTAGCGGGAATCGGAATATACACCTGAGCCGTTTTACCCAAGGCATTTCTGATATCAATATTACCCTCATCCTGAAGCTTTAGACTCCATTTTAAAATCAGGGCGGTAACAATTAGGGATATTAAACCACCTAACAGAGATATTAAAATTACCCATGCGGTGTGAAGGCTTGTTTCACCAAGCACAACGCCAAGCCAACCGCCCACCGAGAAAAAGGCTACTATTCCGCGGACGGTGAAAAGTCTTAGTCCTGCATCGTGGTGATTTGCGTAGCTTTGGTCACCATCATCAATATGTACGCCGTCGGTAAAATCGCCATCATCTGCAATATCCAAATTATCAGAAAAATCACCGTGCTCAACTGCAGCGTCGCCATCAGTCTCGCCATCGTGTGAGCCGCCTATTCCAAACAGAAGCATTACGGTTTGTAATAAAAGCATAACCGTTGCGGGTATTGCAACCACCGCAAAGCTTTGCTGAAGTATATTCATTGCGTTCCACCATTCGGTGATAAAGTTCATAAAAGCTCCTCCTTTTGGGTTAATTGTTTAATTTCATTTTTCCGTTTTTTTACACCCAGCCATTCACCTAATATTATTGTCGGTGTAAATAAAATGAAGTGCGATATTGCCATAAAAATATGTTCTAAATAAACCGGAGTTGTTGGACGGAAAGCTATTTTATTTTGGTAATAAAATAGCTGCGCAAGATAAATGCTTCCTGTTCCTACTATGTAAGCCGCGTATGTCAGTAGAGGGGCTAGAATTTGTTGTAATATAAAAACTGTAATTAATGCAAATATAGATTCTTTTAAACTAACACTTCTATTTTTATATCCTTCTTTACAAGACATCAAAAGCAGTACTGATATTACACCTACCGAGCCTAAAATTGCTTTTATTATTCTTTCGGCATAGGGAGAAATAGTAAAAAACATCTCAATTGGATAGTCAATAAGAATAAAAAGAATACTGGCTCCAAAACCTGCAAAAAGCATTATAGAGTATGTTCCTGTTTTGGAAAGATATTTTTTCATATATCATTCCCCCTTTTAATAACACAGCTTCTAAGGCTCCAAAATATCCTTACAAAGCTTTTCCGATTTTCTTTTTATCATTGCCGATATGTATGCCGTTACCATAACTCGAAGCGCTGAAAAAAGTCGCTCCTTAGAATCGGGCAGAGGACCTTTATAATCGGCAAGATGCTCCTTTATTGCCGACTTTATTGAGTTTGCCGAAAGCATATTCTCATCAAGTTCAAAAATTATGGCACAAAGGCTGCTGTAAAGCTCACCCTCGTCAATAATATCATCAGCTATATCGTCTACCGAGCCGTTTACATAACTCATAAGACCTACTATTTGCTCTAATTGAAGTGCTTCTCTAAGAATACTTATAATAAGTATTCGGGCAATCTGCCTTTCGTTATACTTTTTGCCTACGGTTTTTGAAACCCAACCGCGTTTAACCCAATTTTGAACGGTTGTACCCTCAAGCCCTGTCATTTCTGTAAGCTGTGAAAGGGTAATTCCTCCCGTTGCACTGCAAAGGGTAGAAATAACTAAAAAAGCATTTTTACTTAAAGCTGAATCGAAAGGAATTACTGTCCCCGGGAAAAATTTTGTCTGCATCAGTACACCCCCGCCACCATAATTATTTTACATGTTCATTATATCAAAGGTTCACGCGAACTGCAAATGCGGTTTTGAGACAATTTCATTCAGTTTTCCTCGTTTTTTTAAAATATCTTAGTTTTTCTTTTATTTTCTTGATTTTTTGGCTTTTTTCTATGTTTTTTGAAATTAGCTAAAAACATTACAAAAAAGAGGTTGTAAAAGAACTTAGGCTTTTCAAAATCTTATAAAATCAGAAAAATTAGTTAAAAATAAATAGGGAAAGAAGTGAAAATTTTCGCTTCTTCCCTATTTTAAGTTTTTATTGCGGGATGGTTTTTGTCTTTTGGCTGTAGCTCATTCCGCGCCCTGAAGACGAGCGATAAATTGGGGTTTGAAGATGAAATTGTATTAAACAGATGTAGGGAACGGCCAGCGTGCCGTTCCTAAAAAATGTGGTAATTATACGGAACAACACATTGGTTGTTCCCTACAAGTTTGAAAGGCGTTTCGCCTTTCAAACTACAATTTATAGAGCATTTGTTTTTTTACAACCCAATTCAGTTTTAATTAAATCCCTCTCCACTTGCCACCCGTCTGGGAAAGGGCGATAACAAGCTCTCATTCTGCTCCGCCATCCTGAGCTATCATTTTAGCTTTAGTGTTTGTGGAGTCGAGGCAATCAAAAAGATGTATATCAGCATCCTGTTTAAGGAATTTTTTTAATTGGTTTAATGAGAATTTTTGGTGACCCATCTTCTTCCTCTCTGCTATATAATAGTATATTTTCTTCAATTAAAAGATATTTTAAATCCTTTTAAAGGTTTGTAGTTTAAAAAATTTCAACATTCCATCCTGCAACATACTGAGCGAGTCTTACAATATCATTCAAATCAACCTCTCCGCTTCCGTCGATATCCAATGTTTTTGGATTGTAAGTTAAATTATCCCATTTTGCGACATATTGCGCAAGAACAACAATATCACTTAAATCAACGTTGCCATCATCCGAAACATCTCCAATAACATACGGCGGTCTTTCTTCATTACAAATATTGCAGATTAAATCCTCTTCGTTATCATATACGTGACCGCTTTTAACGAAAACATTATAATACCAATTACAATTGCGAATGTTTTGTTTTGTGATATTCTCAATTTCGCTCATATCACTTCCCTCGTACCAGATATTAACATTACTCGGTGCTGAGAAATATGGAAAAGAGGTTATATCAACTTTCTTCAGGCTTTTAGGCATAACTATATTCACCAATTCCGAGCAACCATTAAAAACAGTCTGCTCTATAATTCCAACGTTTTTGCCTATTATAAGTGTAGTAAGGTTACAACAATCAGTAAACGTATTACCTTTTATTTCTGTGATTTTATCAGGAATGGTTATCTCGGTTAAGCTTTTGCAACCTTTAAAAGCAGCTCTACCAATTTCAGTTAATGATTTTGGCAATAATATGCTTGCTAATTTACCGCAACCATTAAACGCACCACTACCAATAGAAGTTAAAACATTATTGGTGGTTATTGTTTCTAAATTTTCGCAACCACTAAATGCATCCTCACCAATAGTTTTTGTATTTTTTCCTAAGGTTACAGATTCAAATGAATCACACTCGGAAAAAGCGCCTTGTGGGATTTTTTCCAATTCTTTTCCTATAACAAGATATTTGGCTGAAGTACAATAGGTAAAGGCGTAGTCGCCCAGACTTGTTAAACTATCGGGTAATACAATTTCGGTGATACTTGAGCAGCCCTTAAAGGCATATTGGTCTATAGCTTTAAGATTTTTACCAAATTTTACGGTTTTTAAATTTTCGGCGTATTCAAATGCGTTATAGTTTATATACTTGAGGCTATCAGGCAATATCAAGCTTTCCAAACTGAATGGATAAGAAACAGAATATCGTTGAAAGGCAGAATCGGCGATTAATATTGTTCCGGGACGAACAGTGCAGTTTACCACGCTTTCTCTTCCCTCAATTAAATAGTTGCCTACATAAAGAACACCATCCACCCAGTTTTCTTCATTAGCTTTATACGCAGTTGCACCAAATACGTTTTCACCTATATAGGTTAAAGTATCGGGCAAGGTAATATTTTCCAAAGCACCACAACCTCGAAATGCGTTATACATTATTTGTGTTACGCCGTCAGGAATGGTTATGCTTTTTAAACTTTCGCAATCATCAAAAGCCAAGCTATAAATAGTTGTTACGGTATCTGCTATTATTACTTCGGTTAAAGCGGTACAAAATTGAAAAGCATGGGTTCCAATAGCGGTTACACCCTTTTCTATCACAATCTTTTCTATATATGGAACGTAATGTCTCCATGGTTTTTTATTATCCACTTGCTCATAGTGGGGTATCATACCCTCACCGCTTATGGTAAGGACATTGTTTTTAAAACTCCAATAACAGCTACCCGCCGTTCCGCTTGTTGGAATGCTTGCGCTAACTCCAAACAGATTGAACGGTAAAGCGGTGATGATTAACAAAACCACCAGAATAACTGCTACAGTTTTTTTCATAATAATATCTCCAATCTTTGTGTAAATTCAAAATAAATTTGAACATTTATATTATTATGATAACAAAAAAACAAAACCTTGTCAACGATAAAAAACATACGTTAAATATGATACTCAACGGATGTCCATTATAAAAAATTCAAATCCCCCTACCCTGCAAACCGAAGCTTACCGAAAGGGCTCTGTCCACCTTATCCATCATAGAAACATCCAAAATTCCCATTTTTTCCTTTAAACGGCGTTTATCAATAGTCCTTACCTGCTCTAACAGCACTATAGAATTTTTTTGAAGTCCCGAACCCTCTGCCTCAACGCTTATGTGGGTTGGAAGCCGCGCCTTATCCTGCTGACTGGTTATTGCCGCCGCTATAACAGTAGGACTGTATTTATTTCCTACATCGTTTTGTATTATAAGCACGGGCCGTACCCCACCCTGCTCAGAGCCCACAACGGGACTTAAATCGGCATAATAAATTTCGCCACGCTTAACGGTCATTTTAAGCATCCTTTCATAAAATAGGGTTTAAAATATAATGTACTGATGAAATTTTCATCTGCTAATATTTTTAACCCGTAAAATACTTTTTAATCAAAAAAAGGAATATTTTTTAAGTTATTTCCATATTCTATATTATGCCGAATACTTTTTTATGTAACCAAGCTGTTATAGCCGCCTTTCTGTTTAAAAGGTATTTTTTATGCCTAAAAATGGCATTACAAAAAATTGCATAAAAGCCTTTTTGCCCTGATTTCGGGGTTTGGAAACTCTAAAATAGAGCGTTTTTTGAACATTTTGCACTAAAAACTCGGTGTCGATTAGGTGAATTTAACCTCTTTGAATAAAAAACAAGCAAATATTACTATTTGTAAAGAAAAAATTACACCCTTTGCGACGATTTTTTTCACATTCGCTAGCAAAATGCACAAAACCAAGGCGAAAAGGTTACAAAACACACCTTTTAAAGGAAAATGTTACAGGTTTGTAACAATTATTTCAAGGTTTTAACCCAAAAAAGTTTGGCTATTTTGCATACCAAAAGGTGCTTTTTTTATCTTGACCGCACAAAAGTTTTGGGTTATACTGCTTAAGGTGCCAAAAGGCGCACCAAAAAAACAACCGATTTTTATCGGTTTTCAGCAGAATCGGATGCGTTTTTCCGTACATCCCAACAACATATATTATTTTATGTTGGTACTGCTGTAATTACGGAGGTTTATTAATGAGTACAATTAAGCTTATGGTTGTTAAATGTGTAACAGCGCTATTAATAAGTACTGTTATGGCATCTAGCCTGGTGGCATTTGCAGCAGCTAATCCCCACACCGTAACAATCATAGACGGCGAAAAGCAAATAGAGTTAGATACCTATTGCACAACTGCCGAGGAAATCTTAGACGATGCCAAAATCAATCTTACGGTTGGCGACAAAGCGGTTTTAAACACAAACGCAAGCGGAGCTTCGGTTCTTACAATAAGCCGTTCATTCCCTGTGTATATTACGGTTGGCAATGATACCAAAATGGTTAGTTTTTCAGGTGGTACAGTTGCCGAGGCATTGGAAAAGGCAAATGTTACACTTAGCGAAAATTCTGTTTGTAATTTAAAACTCGATACGGTTCTTTCAAAGGAAACCTACATTGACATAGTTGATGTGAAATATGTTACCGAAAGCTATGAAGAAACCATTCCTTTTACTGCAAAGGTTGAGTATTCCTCATCACTTGAAAAGGGCAAACAAAAGGTAACAGGCGGTGTTAACGGAAGCCGCACCGTAACGGTTAAAAAAACCTACAAAAACGGTGTTGTTACCGATACCGAAACCCTCTCCACCACCGTTACAAAGGCCGCTGTAGACAAAGTAACCGTTATTGGTACTAAGGTAACTAAAAAACAAAACACCAACAAAAACCAAGCAAGCGGCGATACCATTCCTTATTCTTCAATTAATACAATTTCATCCCTTAAGGCTCCTGCTTCCTTAACCCTTACCAAAAGCGGCATTCCCACTTCCTACAAAAAGAAGGTAACGGTTGAAGCAACCGCCTACACCGACCATTCAGGCACAAGATGTGCAAGCGGTGTTTTACCTCAGACAGGCTACATTGCAGTTAATCCTAAGGTTATACCCTACGGTACAAAAATGTTTATTGTATCTAAGGACGGAAAATATGTTTACGGATACGCAATTGCAGCTGATACAGGCGGATTTATTAGAAAAAGGCCTAACAATGTAGACCTTTTCTTCAACACAAAAAGCGAATGTCGTCAATTTGGACGCCGTGATGTGGTAATTTATTTCCTTTAAAATGTAAATAGGATACAAAAAAAGGCAGCGATAATGGTTTTGTTATCGCCGCCTTTTTCATATTATTGTATATTCAAACATTTCATAATGAAGGCGGGTACCAACATCGACGCCCTCAGGTAATAAATAAAGAGCAATAAACAGTTCTTTTCCCGTCAAATCATCCTGCAAATAGGCATACTCACCTTCGATTTTTACTACAGTATAATCCTTTGGTTCCATTTTTCTAATCCCCTTTTAAATAGTTATTTAAAAAATTAAGCACCCTTTTTTTATCTGCCGACCATAAAGGCGCAATTAAATCCTTTTTGGCTCCATCCCCCGTTATGCGGTGTACGGTAATATGAGGTGGAAGCATCGAAATACACTCTTTCAGGATTTTCGCATATTCCAAGAGAGTAAGACATTCAAATTTACCAAGTGCATATTCCTTTGCTAAATCTGTGTTTTTTAGAATGTGCAATAGATGAAATTTCACTCCATCAGTCCCAGCCTTAATAGCGCTTTCGGTGGTATTTATTGCATCCTCTTTTGTTTCAAAAGGCAGACCTATTATTATATGAGTTACAACCTCCAACCCTGCCGATTTAAGGCGTTTTACGGCATCAAAATAAACATCATTACTGTATCCGCGGCGGATGTAATTTGCAGAATTTTCATTAACAGTCTGAAGTCCCAGTTCAACCGTAACAGGCTTTTTTTGATTAAGCTTTTTTAAAAGCTCAACAATTTCATCTTGTAAACAATCAGGGCGGGTTGCCACCGAAAGACCTACAATATAATCAGGAGAAATCGCCGCCGAAAACAGAGCTTCAAGTCGCTCTTTTGAGGCATATGTATTAGTGAAAGACTGAAAATAAGCAATGTATTTACCGCTTTTGTTTTTATCCTTTACCCTCTGCTTAGCCCTTTCGAGCTGAAGCAGAATATCACTACCCTTTTCTGCAAACTCACCTGAGCCACATTCTGAGCAAAATATACAGCCCCTGCTTCCCACCGTACCGTCACGGTTAGGACAGGTAAAGCCCGCGTCTAACGCGAGCTTATATACCTTACAACCGAATTTTTGTTTTAAATGTTCGTTTAATGTTCTGTACAAGATTTAATATGCTCCTCCGTTTTGAGCCGCGCGGTTAAAATGCTCTATAAGACTTGGATATTTATTAAGCACCAAGCCAAAGGCTAAGGTATTGTTATCACCATCCATTTTGGACATATTCTTAATTCGCTTAAAGCAATGAATATAAAGGAAAATAACAAAAGCATAAAGTCCAACTGTTGCAAGGGAATAATCAACCGAACAGCAAAAATCATAAAATCCGTGAGCCAAAATTGGCATAACAAGACTAAGTGTTAATTGGTTTTTGTAAACAAACTCAGGCGCGTTTTGAAGTATAAGACCATTAGCCTTAAACTGAATTTCAAATTGATTTGCCTTTTTATACAAATTCCACATAGTGTAATAATAGCCCATAAGCACCGCAAAAAACATATGTCCGGGCACAGAAAGAACACCCCGCATAACTGCATTCATCCAACCATACTTGGTAACATAAAGCACATTTTCAAGGGCGGCAAAGCCTAAAGAAACAAATACAGAATAAATAATTCCATCAAAAAGACTGTTAAAGTTCTTATTATTCCTTGTAACCAAATACAAAACAAGGAATTTAAGCCCTTCCTCAACCAAAGCAATGCCTATAAAATTTTCGGCTACATTATATAAAATGTATGTAAAGTCACTTCCTAAATACATAGTTCCTTCCTTAACGGTTCCAAGTCCCCAATTTACAAAAAAGTTTGGAATGACATTTAATAAAGCTGCTTCTATTTCACCCGCAGGAAAACAAATAACGGCGCCTAAAACAAGAAGCAGAAGCAAAAGACCAAAGGGTTCTTTTTCGGCACGGTCTTTTTTGAATACATAAATACAAAGGGCAATCGCAGGGAAAAGGGCGGCAATAACCAATAAAATTTCATTTAAATCCATAATTCAAACCTCATTTATTATATTATTTTTTAAGAATTAACAAGTTGTTTTATTAAGCCTTTAAAATGGGAATTGCTAAGTTTATGTACCTGATCAATAAACACAATATCCATATCAACGGCGCGTTTGCAAAAATGTTGTTTACTGGAGCCCTGCTTACCGAAATAGGTTGAAATTAGCACCTTTTTAACATTTTCACCACCGAAACGATTTGCAACAGCTTCTAATTTATAAAGCTCTGAGTCGTCTATTTGACCGTTTTTACAAGAAATAAAAATAGGAATAAGGTCGCTTAGCAAAATAACATCTATTTCATTAAAGGTATCGCTTTCCTTGTTTTCTCCTCCATCCCAATCAATATAGGCACCATTCATACACTGGGTGTATATATGACTGCCATCCTTACGGGTTACCTCCAAAGCGGTAACCGTTACCTTAAGCTCTAAAACCGTACCTGCCTTTGTAAGACATTTTTTAACCTGAGAGTTTTTAAAGGAAAAGGCAATTTCACCATCTTTGAAATTCAAATTATTTATAAGCCCTTTGCTTTGCAATTCGGTTAAAAAACCGTTTATTGGAAAGTATTTAAAGTTCTCATTTATTAAATAATCCTCTAATTCGGTAATATTAGCCGAAACACTAAGCATATTCTTGTTATGCAAAAATTCGCACATTTTAAGAATAATAAATATTTCGGAATTCCATTTTTTGGGGTCCTTTCGGCAGATATCCCACATTATATCAATATCTTTTTTAAAATCCTCAGAAAAATCCCATTCATATGCGCCTACAAAATCTCCGTCGGCATCTTTGTCGGCATAAACTACCTTGCCACCGTGAATTTTAATCAACTCATCAATAGTTATTTCGGGCTTTTTAACGGAAACTAATGTACCGTCATTATCGCAATCGGTAACCTTTGAGCTATTAAAATTCAAATGCCCCATTTGGATGTTTTTTTGAGGATATTTTTGAAAAACCATTCCCATTGCCACCAAAGCAAGATCCTCACCGCCTGTTAAATCAAAAAAGCACTGTTCCTCTTGCTCCACAATATCAGACAAAACCTCCACAATGCCCAAAAGATTATTTCTATTAATTCCCCTATAAGCTATTTCAACATTATTAAGGTTTCTGCTTTCTATAAAGTCCTTATAAATAGGCTTAAAATCATTCATAAGTCTATTGTCACCAACAAAAATGATTTTTGTAATTTCCATAGTTAATGAAGCAATTATATTTTCCATTGGCGTTTGAGCAAAAAATTCTATAACTGTCATACACAAATTCCTCTTTAAAATCTTAAAATCGACAAAATAATTATACTATTTTTTAAAAAACTTGTCAATGAAAAGGCAAAAATAATACAAATATTATTTATTAGAATAAAAAAAGCCGCCCTTTGAACTATAATCCAAAAGGCGGTTTAAATATTTTTTAAAATTTAATTATTCAGCTGCATCCTCAGCAGGTGCCTCGGTGGGAGCTTCCTCAACTACGGGGGCTTCCTCAACTACAGGAGCTTCCTCAACAGCAACTTCTTCTGCTACAGGAGCTTCTTCAGCGGGGGCGTTAACCTCTGCTAAAACCTCCTCTTCCTCAGCTGCTTTGGGGTCTAAAAGTGCGCGGATAGAAAGGCTTACGCGCTTTTTCTCCTCGTCGATGCCAATAATCTTAACATCAACCTCTTGACCGATTTTAAGCTCATCCTGAGGCTTTTCAATTCTGCGGTCTGCAATTTGGGAAATATGAATAAGACCGTCAACACCGGGAATAATGCGAGCGAATGCACCATAGGTGGTCATATTAACAATAGTAGCCTTAACAACCTCTAAGTCTGCATAATCACGCTTGAAGATAGTCCAAGGATTGTCCTCGGGCTTTTTGTGACCTAAGGAAATCTTCTTTTTATCAGCATCAATATCCTTAACATAAACCTCTAAGGTATCGCCAACAGATACAACCTCTGCGGGATTTTTAATTCTCTGCCAGGAAAGCTCAGAGATGTGAACCATACCGTCAACACCGCCAAGGTCTACAAATGCACCATAGCCTGTGAGAGATTTAACAACGCCGTTGAATACATCGCCAACTGCAATGTTCTCCCAGAATTTTGCCTGAGCTGCCTTTTTCTCCTCTGCAAGGATTGCACGAACAGAACCGATTACGCGACGACGACGACCGATTTCCAAAATTTTGAAGGAAACGGTTGTGCCCTTAAGAGCCTCTAAATCCTCGCCACGGGTAAGGGTTGCCTGAGAAGCAGGAACAAACACCTTAAAGCCTAATGCTGTAACTATCATACCGCCCTTAATGATTTCAGTAACCTTGCCCTCTAAAACGGTACCGTTTTCGCTTGCTTCAACGATAGCGTCCCAATTAGCAATGTTATCATAACGGCGTTTGGAAAGCATAATTGTGCCTTCCTGATCATTAGTTTTCATAACGATAAGGTCAAGCTCGTCGCCAACCTTAACAACTTCGTCAAGCTTAATAGAAGAATCATAAGAAAATTCCTCTGCCTTAACGTAGCCTGTTTGCTTACGGCCGATATCCACCTGAATCTCGGTAGGACCAACCGCGAGAACCACACCATGCACTTTCTGATCTGTATTTAAACTGCTGAGCGAAAGTTCAAGTGCCTCCTCAAAGGACATATCGTCCGAAATTTCTGCACCGATATTAAGCTCATCAGTGGTTTTGATTGTTTCTGTCATAACTGAAATGACCTCCTTTATAATACCCGCAGGTGTTGAAGCACCCGCTACCACTCCTATACTTTCTGCACCGATAAGCTGTTTTTTATCTATCTCATCCGCCGTTTCGATGAGATATGTATTTGGGCAGTTTTCTTTACATATAGAAAACAGCTTGTTTGTGTTGGAGCTATGACGCCCGCCTATAACAAACATTACATCGGATATATCTGAAAGAGCAGACGCTTCCGCCTGCCTATTAGAAGTCGCATTACATATTGTATCAAAAATTGTTGCGTTTGTACATACCTTTTTTAAAAATTTTTCAGATTTTTTAAAAATTTCTTTATGAAATGTGGTTTGAGAGACTACCGAAAGGCTTTTTTTACAAAATTCGGGATGATTTTTAATAAGATTTTCCAAGTCTTGCTCATTGGCAAAGACATATGACTCACCATTCACATGACCTCTTATGCCCTCAACCTCTTTGTGCTTTTCGTCACCCGCAATTAAAATTATATCCCCCGCCAAGGATCGCTCACTTACAATTTTATGGATTTTTGCAACAAATGGACAGGTTGCGTTTTCAACCCGCTTTGCAAATTTCTCACATTTTTCCTCCACCTCGGCAGTAACACCGTGAGAGCGAATTACTAATATTTCGTCTTTATCAGCCTGCTCGGGATTGTCAATTATCCTTACACCCTTTTTATTAAGCTGTTCTACAAGCTGAGTGTTATGAATAATGGGGCCTAAGGTACACACCTTTTCGCCCGACTCGGCAAGCTTTTCTACCATATCTACCGCGCGGTTTACACCAAAGCAAAATCCCGCGGTTTTAGCCAATGTTATTTTCAAAAGCAACATTCCTTATACTATAATTTTAATAAATAACATCCTTGATTACTCACATAGTCTAAGAATCAATTTGAAGTTTTTTCAGTGAATAAATAAAAAGGCCGATATAAAACAAAATTAAAATAATCAATCCTATCAAAACAGAAATTACTATTTTAGATGACTGATAGCCAACCATCATATCTAATCCACCTGTTATAATATACTCTGCCATTATATGGAGTAATTTAGAAATTGCTGCCACTAAAACAGATATTTCAAACAGCATTCTTGGTTTATACTTAAACAAGCTTAATATAAAACAAAGAATATTAGACACCAAAAAGATTGTATTCAAAGAAAGGTCAGCATAGCCATCTTGGAAATCGTTTCGGTGTACATAATTAACACTAACAATCCAAATACAATAAAAAGAAGCTAATGCAAAAAATATTGGAAGAACTACTTTATATACAATTTGCATTGTTTTGGCGCCTGCAAATACTATTAAATAAAAAATTATTGCAGTTAAAAAGTTTATAAAAACAGGTACGGTAAAATCGGGAGAGTTTTCCATCAAAGATGCATAAAATCCACCTGATAATAAAAATTCAACAATCATATGAAATGATTTAATTATGACCGCCAAAAATGCTCCTATTTTCAACAAAGAAAACTTCTTAAAAATAAAAAAGCATCCCGCTAAACCAATAATGTTCGAAATCAAAAATAAGGACTCAAAAAATATATCACTTTTAAAGTCTGAAGAATATACATTGTATTTGACTGTTATATATAGTCTGCAAATGGAATGATAAGATGCCAACACAAATAAAATCAAACTTAAAATTTTAGCAATATTATATTTTTGGTTTTTCGTTGGTACCATTTTCGCTAATGTTATTTTCAAAATCAACAGTCCTTACATTATAAAAATCAACAGTCCTTACATTATATTTGATGCATAGCGGCAATATTATCCATTACCTCGCCTGAAATTCGGCGAATAGATGCGCGCTGACTTTCTTCCTCATCAGGTTCGGTATAAGGAATAAGCTTCCCCACCCTGACCGTTGCCTTGCAAAACAGTTTGAAGGTACCTGTACTGTATTTTATGGAAATGGGTAAAATATCTGCCTTGGTTTGCATTGCAATCAGAGCAACACCCGCCTTTGCCTTACCAAGCTCACCCGTTTTAGAACGCGTACCCTCGGGGAAAATACCCAAAACCTTACCACTCTTTATAATATCGCAAGCCTTATCAATAGCCTCGGTATCGCCCTTACCACGCCTTACGGCAAAGCATCCAAGCGCCTTAAAAAGCCATTTAACAACAGGAACCTTAAAAATTTCTTCCTTTGCCATATAGCAAATTTGACCCTTTACGGGTACGGCAATTACAAACATATCTGCAATTGATGTGTGGTTTGCCGCCAATATGTAGCCTTTATTTTTTGGAACATTTTCCATTCCAAAATGCTCGACCCTTATGAAAATACGGATAAAGGGATAAACAATCCAACGCATTATTCTATAAAACATTATTTTTCCTCCGCTAAAGCATCAACCGTTCTTAAAAGCAGTTCAAAAGAGCCATCTAAATCAAGCTCGGTGGTATCTACCAAAGCGGCATCGTCAGCCTGCTTTAAGGGGGCTATTGCGCGGTGGGAATCGTTATAATCTCTCTGCTCAATATCCTTTAAAACTTCGGCAAGCTCCACATTCATACCCTTTTCCAAAAGCTCGTTACAGCGACGCTTTGCACGGGCTAAGGGAGATGCGGTTAAAAAGATTTTTACCTTGGCATCGGGCAAAACAACGGTACCAATATCTCTGCCGTCCATTACAACCGAATTTCTTTTTGCTAAATTTCTTTGCATATCTAATAAAAATGCGCGAACAACGGGGAGCGCCGAGCAATCGGACGCCATCATAGAAACCTCGGGTGTACGGATAAGTCCGTTTACATTTTCATCATCAAGCATTACAACCTGCTCTGAGTCTACAAAACGAATATCAAGCTCGGTGGAGGCAAGAAGCTTTTCTACACCTTCCAAATCGTCACAGGTTATATTATTTCTTAACATTTTAAGACCCACTGCGCGGTAGAGGGCGCCTGTATCTACATAAATAAAGCCTTTGTGCTTTGCAAGTCTTCTTGCTAAGGTGGATTTTCCTGCACCTGCAGGGCCGTCTATTGCTACTGCTATCATATTTATTACTCCCTTTTATAGAAAATAGTTGGTATATGTTACATATTTTCGCCAGCCAAATAGCCTGTTGAAAAAGCAATTTGAAGATTAAATCCGCCTGTAAAGGCATCTACATCAATTACCTCTCCCGCAAAGAAAAGTCCCGATATTAGCTTTGACTCCATTGTTTTAGGATCGATTTCCTTTACCGAAACTCCCCCTCTTGTAATAACCGCTTCATTAAAGGAACGAAGGGCGGTAACGGTAAGAGGCAATGCTTTTAAGGTTTTTATTAATGCTTGGCGTTGCTCCTTTGTAAGAGCGTTTACCCTTGTTTTTGGTGGTATTCCCGCCGAAGCTATAACAGGTAAAATTAACTTTTTGGGTAAAAGAGCATCTAAAGAATTTGAAAGCTCTTTATTTTTGCAGTCCTCAAAATCCCTGAGTAAGCGTTTATCAAGCTGTTCCTCACTGAGGGCGGGCTTTAAATCTATAAAGGCTTTGCAATTGTCTAAATCACCTTCGATTGTTGCCGACGCGCTAAGCACCAAGGGTCCCGATATTCCAAAGTGGGTAAAAAGCATTTCGCCCTGCTCCTTAAAGCAGACCTTTTTGCCGTTTTGTATGGTTAGAGAAACATTTTTAAGGCTGAGACCAGAAAGCTGTTCGGGGAAGCCTTCATATACCTCCATAGGAACTAAGGATGGGCGAAGCTTGGTTACTGTGTGCCCTAATTTTTGGGCAAAGATAAAGCCATCACCCGTTGAGCCTGTTGTGGGATAGGATTTTCCCCCCGTTGCAATAAGCAGACTTTCACATTCAAAAACCGTACCGTCAGAGCATTTTACCCCCGAAACGGCGCCATCCTTGGTTAAAATATCCGCTACCTCTTTATTTACTATTTTAACACCCGATTTTTTAGCCGAATTTACAAGGGCATCTACAATATCCACAGCTTTGTCCGATACAGGAAAAACTCGGTTTCCTCGCTCGGTTTTAAGGGGGACTCCCGCCCTTTCAAAAAATGCAATGGTATCCTCTGCCCCAAAACGGGAATATGCCGAATACAAAAATCTTGCATTTCGGCAGGTGTTGTTAATAAGACCGTTTAAATCGGTATTGTTTGTTAAATTGCATCTTCCCTTACCCGTAATCATAATTTTTCTGGCGGGGCGGGGCATTTTTTCAAGTACAAGCACCTTTTTGCCATACATAGCGGCTGTGGTAGCCGCCATTAAACCAGCTGCACCTGCACCTATAACAATAATGGGATACTCCATATTTTTTCTCACTTTAACATTTTTTTAACGGTTGGATGGAATTTTATAATATAAGCAAATGCCATTTTGCCAATACAAAAATCATAAAGCAAAAAGGTTATATTTGCAAGAATAATTAAAATTACGCTACCGTATTTACCAAGCTCACCCATATCTTCAAAGGAAAGTCCGAAAACAAGGGTGCTTAAAAGGTAAATAGCGAGGACAGACACATTAAGCAAAACGATTTTGAGTATATACTCCAAAATTCGGCTACGCAATTTTTCAAAAACAGCCTTTAAAATAGGGTAAAAACCTACCAAACATATATAAAGGAGTTTACATTCCAATTCGCAAAATAAAAATATAGGCAAAAGGGATGCTAAATATGTTGTAAGGGCATATTTTTTTCCAAGCTCAATAACCACTGCCATTATAACCATTGAGGCTATGCAAGGAATGGCATAGGTAAGATACGGAAAATAGCCCGTAAGCATAATTACGGTAGCAAGTGCCGCCGAAATGCCGCAAAATGTTATTCTTTTATTCTTCATATTAGCAACAACGCATCATTTCACAGCAACAGTTAGCACAAATAAGTGTTTGGCAAATATCACAGCCTGTACAACCTCCACCCATATTACCGGGGGAACGATATGGGTTGCCGTAAGGGTTGCCGCCAAAGCCTCCGCCGCTTCTTTGAAGCCTTGCAAACGCCTCACGGTATTCGGGGTTTGAGGGGTCCATACGGGTTGCGGTGGCATAGCTTGTATATGCGCTGTCAAAATGGCCGCGACGATAAGCAACGGTACCGTTTAAAAAGTACCATTCGGCATCACGGTTTTCCATAGGAATACCGTCTAAAAGCTCTTGAGCCTCCTCAATTCTTCCTGATGTTATATAGGAACGAATATCGGCAAACTTGCTGGAGGGATTATTATAATTTGCCCCCGAAGACCTACTGCTTTTACGACCGCGACGGCTATTCATAATAGTGTCATAAGCCTCGTTAATCTCCTGCATTTTTTCCTTTGCAAGGTCGGAAAGTGGATTATCGGAATACCTGTCGGGATGGTATTTTCTTGCAAGCTCGCGATAGGCTTCTTTTACCTGTTCGTCTGTGGCGTTTTTATCTATCCCTAGGACTGCATATGGATCTTTCATTTTACTTTCTCCTTTGACTTACTATCTAAAACGGCTTTTTGGCTATCCTCCAAGCCAATATAAATTATGTTTCCTAAAATATTTTTAAACCTTTCAATATCCAAAAGGTCAAAGGCGTTTTGCGCTTCGCCAATACACATATTAAGTGAAAATGTAACCTTTTGATTTAAAAACTGAGTTACATCGGTATTTTCATCCACCTTGGATTTAAAGGGATTATAGCGATTTTTCTTAATATCCTGCCTTAAATCGGCGGCGGCATCCAAAATATAAATCCATCTGCCTACCGAATATCCAAGTCGCTCCAAAGCCAGGGTTTTATCATTTGGCGAACAGAGTGCAAAAAGCTGTGATAACATTTTTGCAGTTGGTTCGGCTGCTATATCTATATTGGTTTCATTGTTATTTTCAAGCTCATTTTGAGCGAAAATATACTCCTTAAAAATTTCATCAATCTGCGGAAACTGCTTCGCCGCCTTTTTATACCCTTTTTTTGAAAGTAGCTTTAAAAGGCGAAACACAAGTCCCTTAAAAAAGCCTTCATCGGCAATATTGTCATTAAGTTTGCTGTAAAGCATTATAACGGCTGCGGCTGTTGGCATTTCAGGTAGCCCACCCGCACAAAGAAAATTGCATTTTTTAAGGGGATTGCAAACACACCTTTTCCGCTTAGTAGGAGCACAACCTCCCACAAGGGACATATGAAGAAGTGCTAAAAATGTAAAATCGTAGCTTAAGGAAAAGCGATAAACAATACCGTATTTTTTGCCTAAATCACGACAAAGTGAGCAATATACGGCTTTATAAAATTCAAATTCCTTAATACGAAGCTCAGGCTTATACGCCTTTACATAGCCAAACATTGCTTCACCTCAATTTTATAGATAGTTTTAAGTCCTTTATAAATATCTATTTTACATCAATAAGGCATTTAATACTTTAATAATGTGTTAATTATTAAGCACCTTTTTAAGAAATCTGCCCGTATGGGATTTTTCGCACTTAGCAACCTCCTCGGGAGTACCCACGCAAACAACCTCTCCCCCCATATTTCCCCCTTCGGGACCTAAATCTATAATATGGTCGGCAGTTTTAATAACATCCAGATTATGCTCAATAACAAGCACAGTATTTCCCGTATCCACAAGCTGCCCCAAAACCTCCAAAAGCTTATGCACATCAGCGGTATGAAGACCTGTTGTAGGCTCATCCAGAATATAAATTGTTTGACCTGTAGCCCTACGGGCAAGCTCGGTGGCAAGTTTAACGCGTTGAGCCTCACCGCCCGAAAGAGTTGTAGCAGGTTGACCGATTTTAACATATCCCAAGCCTACATCACAAAGGGTTTTAAGCTTACGATGTATTTTAGGTATGCTTTCAAAGAATTTAGTAGCTTCCTCAACGGTCATTTCCAGAACATCGTAAATATTTTTTCCCTTATACCTGACCTCTAAGGTTTCACGATTGTAACGGGTACCTCCGCAAACCTCACAAGGCACATAAACATCGGGTAAAAAGTGCATTTCTATTTTTAAAATACCATCGCCCTGACAAGCCTCACAACGGCCTCCCTTAACATTAAAGGAAAATCTGCCTGCGCCATAGCCCTTTGCTTTTGACTCCTTGGTAGATGCGAAAAGCTCACGGATATCATTAAACACACCCGTATAGGTTGCGGGATTTGAACGGGGAGTTCTGCCTATTGGGGATTGGTCAATATTTATTACCTTATCTAAAAGATTAATACCCTCAATTTTCTTATGCTTACCCGCAATGCAACGGGCACCCATAAGCTCGGCTTCGAGTTTTTTGTAAATTATTGAATTAACAAGGGAGGATTTACCCGACCCTGAAACACCCGTAACTGCCACAAAGCAACCTAGCGGAATTTTAACATTTACATCTTTAAGATTATTTTGGGCGGCTCCAACCACGGTAAGATAACCCTTTGTATGCTCACGGCGTTTTTCGGGCACAGGAATTTTTCTTCTGCCCGATAGATAATCGCCCGTAATGGAATTTTTAGATGCCATAATCTCTTTTGGTGTACCCGCGGCAACAATTTCACCGCCGTGGACACCCGCACCCGGACCAATATCCACAATATAATCGGCGGCAAGCATTGTATCTTCATCGTGCTCCACCACAATAAGGGTATTACCTAAATCGCGAAGCTTCGCAAGAGTTGAAAGCAGTTTTTCATTGTCACGCTGATGAAGTCCAATACTGGGCTCATCCAAAATATAAAGCACGCCCATAAGTGAAGAACCAATTTGCGTGGCAAGGCGAATTCGCTGACTTTCACCGCCCGAAAGGGAACCGGCGGCACGGGAAAGGGTAAGATAAGAAAGTCCAACGCTTTTAAGGAAGTTAAGACGGTTTTTTACCTCCTTGCAAATAGGCTTTGCAATTACCTCATCACGCTTTGAAAATTCAATTTTATCAAAAAAGTCGAGAGCCTCATCCACCGACATATGGCAAACTGCATCAATATTTTTATCCCCTACCGTAACGGCTAAAGCCTCGGGACGAAGCCTTTTACCGGAGCAATCGGGACAATCGCAGTCGCTCATAACCGTTTCAATTTCGGCACGCATCCAATCGCTTGTGGTTTCTTTATAACGACGCTCCAAATTGTTAACAACGCCCTCAAAAGCGGAGTAATACTCTCCACCCGCCCATTCGTTGTTTCGGGTGAACTTAATTTTTTGCTTGGTACCGTACAAAAGCACCTTTTTTGCCTTTTCGGGGATTTTTTCAAAGGGAGTTTTGTTAACATCAAAGCCAAAATGCTCCGCTAAACCCTTATAATACATAACAGCTATGGTTTCACCCTCGCCGCCCTTAAAAGGATGCACTCCCCAACCGCTTGCCTTTATGGCGTAATCCATAAGGGGTTTTGATTTATCGGGAATAAGCAAATCTACATCTACACTTTTAAAGCAACCAAGACCTGTACAGGTAGGACAGGCGCCAAAGGGATTGTTGAAGGAAAACATTCTGGGACTTAAATCAGGTACACTTATATCATGCTCGGGACAGGCATAGTTTTGGGAGAAAAGCAGCTCCTCACCGCCTACAACGTCCACAACTATAAGACCGTTTGTAAGGGAAGCTGCCGTTTCAACGCTATCGGCAAGTCTGCCCTTTATTTCTTCCTTAACAACAAGGCGGTCTACCACAATTTCAATGGTGTGTTTAATGTTTTTATCTAGTTTTATTTCTTCAGATAGGTCGTAAATACTGCCATCAATTCGCACCCTTACATAGCCCGAGCGTTTTGCTTTTTCAAGCTCTTTTGCATATTCACCCTTTTTACCGCGGGCAATTGGAGCCATTATTTGAATTTTTGTACCCACCTCAAGCTCCATAATCTTATCTACAATAGTATCCACAGTTTGACCGTGAATTTCTCTACCGCAAACAGGACAATGGGGTATGCCTACTCTGGCAAATAAAAGTCTTAAATAATCGTAAATTTCGGTTACCGTACCAACTGTAGAGCGAGGATTTTTAGAGGTCGTTTTTTGGTCGATAGAAATTGCGGGGGAAAGACCTTCAATGCTTTCTACATTTGGTTTTTCCATTTGACCTAAAAACATTCTGGCATATGACGAAAGGGATTCCATATAACGGCGCTGACCTTCGGAATATATGGTATCAAAGGCAAGAGAGGACTTTCCCGAACCCGATAAACCGGTAAAAACAACCAACTTATCGCGGGGGATTTCAACGCTTACATTTTTTAAATTATGCTCCCTTGCGCCCTTAATAACAATTGATTCCCTTGCCATAAAAAACTCCTTAGCTCTTTTGTTTATAATATATGAAAATTCCTATAAATTATAAAAACATTATATCAATTAATTTTACCAAAAAACAAAAATTTTGTCAAGATTTTGTATATCTTAAGTTTCACAAAGAAAACTCCAATTGTATATAAAGAACAAAAACACAGCACCTTAAAATAATGCCGTGTTTTTGCTTATATATAAGCTTTAAGAATTCAAAATATCATTTAATATAACTGTTTTGGGATTTGGATCTGATACTTGGGTGTAGTAATTCTTATCACCGATTTTAACTGTGTTATCATCAGATATTTTATAAAGTGAATAAAGCGCGCATTTGTTGTAATCTGTTTCAATATTAATTTCGCCTTCATTATCCAAAACAAAGTATTTATCATTAAAGAAATCGTGAACTAAATATCTTCCATTTGCGTTTGGTATATCACTTAATTTAAAGGTACCTTTAACGGTTTTATCAATAGTTATTCCAAAGGCAGCAAGAACAAAATTTTCACCCGACTTGTTCCATACTTTAAGGGGGACTTCTGCCGTGCTACATTCGGTATAGAAAAGGTCTTTTGTTACCTTTGCGGCTTGTTCAAAGCGCCATACATCGCCATTTGGAGTTATTATAGGTCGAAGTTCGGCGCAGTTTGTTTTGCCGTTTTCGTCACTTGTATAAACAGGTCCGCCGCTTATGGCTCTAAGCACCCCGCTAACAGTGGCGGTTTCGTGCTCTGTCCAGAACATATCAAAGTCGCAAATATGCATTTCATTATGAACGGGAGATACATAAACATTTTGATTTATATGTTTAATAAAGCTGTGCTTTTGGGCGGGGTAGTAGTCATCGGAGTTGCGGTTAATTGCCGACATAGGTCTGGTTAGGTTTTCTTCCATCTTGCATCCCATACAGTTGATTATGGCACCGTTAAAGTTTTTGAATACAGATTTTTCAATAGCGGCGTGCTGAATGGCAGTAGATAAAGCTCCGGAAAGTAAGCAATCATATTTGGGTGAAGATGCCGATTGATTATCTACCTTAACAAAGTCAATACCTTGCTCCTTTAAATAGGAGTGCCAGATATCCCAAAGCTTAAATGCCTTTTCTTCGTCCTCACTGGGGTATATCCAGCCTGTGGAGGTTGTGAATAATAGGTCGGCGTAATCGCGATAAATTTCACCATCTTGGTGAAAACCGCACCAATATCCGCCAAAGGCGTGCCACACACCAACATATTTTATGCCGTATTCTTCCTTTACCTTTTTGGTAAAGCCTTTAAAGCCTTCAGGGAATTTCTCGGTATCTTCTTTAAAGCTTAACAGTTTATTGTCCTTCACAGAAAGCCAACCGTCATCTACCAAAAGCCAACTAACCTTAATGCCTTTTGCCTTAAACTCATCTAATTTTTCATATATTTTTTGTGAGGTAACATCTTTGTAGTAAGCGTTCCAGGTACACCAACCAAAGCCCTCAAACTCTTTTGGATATTTACGCTGGGTTGCAGGGGGGACGGTAATAGCATTTAAACTTCGTCCAACACTAAAGCAATTACTGATTGCGGCAAAGGGCTCATCTGCTGATGAAATCATAAACACATTAGAAGATATTTTAGACTTATTTGCAATTCCTATATTGATAGCAAGGCTATTTTGTTCTATGTGAGTGCGAATTTCTTTGTTAATAAGGGGAAGCAGATAAATATGCTGATTTTTTATTTTATAAGAAACTGTGGCTACCTCAATCTCAAAATCCTTTGGCTCTTTTACAAAGGAGGGAACAATCCAAAATGGGTTTTGGGATTGAAGATTAAGCATACATTCTTTGTCTTTTGGAATTTCATAGTCAATAAATGCCGAATCAACGGAGTGGTAGGTGTAATTGAAGGCGTGCGACATATGACAAGCAAATTCGGCTTTTGCTAACAAAACTCCGTTTTCTTCGGTGAATACAAGATTAACATATTCTTCCTCTTTCATCCAATTGCGAAACTCATTACGTTCAAAAATAACGGTAGTTTTGTTACCATCTGCCTCAATGCTATTAGGTATATATAAAATATTTTTGCTACGCAAATAGTTTATGCGAATTTTAATTCCCGACAAAATCACTCTGTTACCATAGGCAATAATAAGCGAATTATTTAAAATTGAAAAATTATAATTCATAATAGTGCCTCCCGTAAAGCAAATTACTATAGGTATTATACATTAAATATATTTTAAAGTCAATAAAAAGCAGGCTTGTTTTACAACAGCTTTATCAAGATTTCATATTTTAAAATTTATGTATATCAAAAAGGGGATGTAAAAAAATACAGACTCTCCAAAATTTTATAAAATCAGAAAAATTAGTTGAAAATAAATGGAGAAGAAGCCATAATTTTTTCACTTCTTCCCCATTTTAGAGGTTAGATATTAGACACTAGATGCTAGATAACTAAACCGATAAATTTAGGTTGAAACGCGTGGCGTTTCAAAAATTGAAAATAGGAAATTGAAAATTAATTATTTTTCCCTTTTGTTAATTAATTTTGAATCTTAATGATTTTTGAAGTTCCTAAGGGCATTTGCTCATTTTGATTTTCAACAATAATTCTTGTAAATCCAGGATATGATTTTAATGCTTTTTCGTCATCAAGCTCCTCGGTAACAGGATTTTCCAAAACATAACAAAGCTTTAGCGGATTATTGCCGTTATACCGTGCTTTAAGCCAATTCTTAAACCTATTTATAGTGGTAAATTTATTCTTTTTTATATTTAAATAAAGCTTTTTATCGCCCTTTCCGAGTACGGCACCCTCCACTTCATCGTCTTGTAAGCTTAAAAAATTAAAAAAATTACAAACTGCGGGAGCAAAGCTTTGGTTAGTTTCAAAAATATCACTCAAATCAACCGTAAAGGTATTAAGATTTTCGTTTGAGCTCTCAACCTGCGCGATCTCCTCAGCACCCGTAAAAAATTTTTCACCTATATGGCGGATAATTTTATTACCCTTTAAAACATCAGAAATATAATACTGTTCAGTCTCCCCGACGGTTTCGCTATAATTATAGTTATCCTCCGCAGTAACCTCAATTCCCCTTAGGACAGGGATTTCAGCATTAATTATGGGCTCTACCTTAAGAAAGGCTTGTGGGGTGCCAATTTTTCTAAGTTTAAAATCAGAAAACAATGAAATATTTTCTACGAATTTCCAACTCCAAAAACGATAACTATAGCCTTCTTCTATTAAAAAGGTTACACTGTTGCTTATACTGGTACCCACTAAAGGTTGTTTTACTACTTCTGAGTTTCCTTCAGAATCAATCCTTTCGATATAAAGATAAATGTCGGTAGTAAGTGGTTTAAAATTAAATGCAAAATTATATTTTGCAGGTAATAAATCCAAATCTTTTACTTTTCTTAAACCTCCATCTTGATCTATAACTGTTTTCCAGGTTTCCACCTCATAAAAATCTGAAGGCAAAACATTTGCCCCCTCCACTCTCACGCTTCCGCCCGAAGATACAATAGGGCACATATTATCAATAGATGGTGGATACTGTAAATTGCCTATATAGGGTGAATATTCACTTGCTGTATCACCCATTTCGATTTGAATATACTGATTTTCCAAAACAAGCTCAGTAGTATCAATATACCAAAAGTAGGCATAAACAGTTGTTTCTTTTTCAAGGGTAAATGTAGCAGGAAGGGATATAAAGCTATCACAGCCATCATACCAAAGTTCCAAAAATCTACATCCGCTTGCAGTGTAGGTGCCCGGTTGTAGCTTGACTTTTGAAAACTCCTCACCCGTTACCATTTCTCCCCTAAAATCAAATCTACCATCCTCTTTCACCGTTACGGAGCACTCATAAACATCACTTTGATCATCAGACGGATAGCTTGTATACATATTTTCGGGTGGTGCTATAAGGTTCACACCCTGCAAATGACCACTTTTACCATAAATGGTTAAATAATCATTATAGGTGTTTGTAAAGGAGTTTTCCCCACTTGACGCGCCGTTCAAATTAAATCCGTGAACCTTTTGGGCGTTTTTAAATAGCTGAACAGGACGATAATCCCCTTTATAAGCTGATATGCTTTTATCTTTAAGTTTAAGCATTTTGTCCTCCTTAAAATTTATTGAAAAACGTCTTTCACTTAAGATATTAGCATATTATCTTCAAAATTTCCCCCTACCAAAAAGAGGTTTTGCAAAAACGCAAAACCTCTTACTTTTTAGATGAATTTTTGATTTATTCTTCAGGCATTTCCCAGTTGTGCCAAATATCCTGAACATCATCATTTTCTTCCAAAATATCAATAAGCTTTTCCATTTTGGTTATATCATCAGGATTTGTAAGGGCTGTGGTTGTGGTAGGAACATAAGCAACCTCTGCTGAAAGGAAGCTGTAACCTGCCGATTCTAAAGCGTCACGCACTGCGCCCATATCATTAGGTGCAGTAGTGATTTCATAAACGCCATCCTCAGCGTTAAAATCCTCAGCTCCCGCCTCTAAGGCTGCCTCCATAACGGTATCCTCGTCCAGTCCCTCGGCATCAATGGTGATAACACCTTGACGGTTAAACATAAAGGTAACCGAACCGGGTTGGCCCATATTTCCGCCAAACTTATCAAAATAATGACGAAGGTCACCTGCGGTACGGTTGCGGTTATCGGTAAGAGCCTCTACAATAACGGCTACACCGCAAGGACCGTAACCCTCATAAACAATGTCCTCATAATTGTTGCCGCCTGTTTCTCCCGCCGCTTTTTTAATAATACGGTCGATATTATCGTTGGGAACATTAGCCGCCTTAGCCTTTGCGATAACATCCTTAAGCTTGCTGTTTACATTGGGATCGGGGCCGCCGTTTTTAACAACTACTGCAAGCTCTCTGCCTATTTTGGTAAAAACCTTGGCGCGTTGTTGGTCGGTTTTTTCTTTTTTGCGTTTGATTGTACTCCATTTGGAATGTCCTGACATAATTTATTCTTCCTTTCGGTTGTTTTGACCTATTTTTTATTACTTTCCATAATACGCCCAATAAAAGCGTCTGCTTGTTGGGTTGCCTTCTCTATGCCCTCTTTTTCCTCAAAGGCGGTACCCTTTATCTTGCGGCGGCAAATAGATAAATCATCAGGCCACAAAAGACCTTTTTCGGCATCCACCGTCTTTTTTGGGTTTTGGATTATGTGAGTATCACTCACCAAAAAACCTCTACCATTGTTATGGGGTAGACCTGTATCTTCAATAAAATGGGTTTCCTCGTTAAGGCTATCTATCCACTCCAGACATTCATTATCCGTTAAAAATAGCATCGCCTCAATATCGGTCATTAAAAGGGCTTGCAGCTTTTGTTGTTTACCAAGCAGAGTTTGATAATCGGAGGTGTTGCCGTCAATAGTGCAATCTACAAGTAATATATTAACCTCGCCATCACCGTTTACATCGGTGCCATAACGGTTAAGCTCATTAGTAATTGCCTCTATTTGAGGTGTAGAAAGAGTCATTGAACGGGTGGCAACAATTATTTTTAGATCGTAGTCGGTCTTAAAAGCACACTGAGCAAGTGAAACTGCAATGGTTATAAAAACAATAAAGATTGCAATTGAATGATATTTGTAATGATACCAAAAATTTTCAATTTTTGCCTTAATCCCCTTCGGCTTTACTGCATTTTCTCCAGCCATTATTCCCCCTCCTTTAAATGGTTTACAAATTATTATAACACTTAAACCGCTACACTTCAAGTGTTTTTTGAGTAAATATTTAACTTTAAAATACTTGATATATAGCGTGGGCGGTGATATAATAGTATAATAACCTATACCTTGTGAATTTATATTTTTAATAAAAAGGAAAATGCGCAAATGAAAATAATTATTGTTGGATGCGGAAAAACAGGCACCAGTCTTACCGCCTCCCTCACCGCTGAGGGGCATGATGTTACTGTTTTGGATTATAACCCCGACCGCTTGAAGGAAGTTTGCAACCGAAATGATGTTATGGGAATTAACGGCGACGGTATGAATTACAGCGCCCTTTTAGATGCGGGACTTGAGGATGCAGATGTGCTTATTTCTGTAACCGGCTCGGATGAACAAAATTTGCTTTGCTCACTCTTTGCCAAGAAAAAAAGCAATTGCTCTACCATTGCCCGAGTGCGTAATCCCATTTATCTTACCGAAATGAATTTTATAAGGGAGCAAATTGGACTTTCACTTATAATCAACCCCGAGCTTGTAGCGGCAACCGAAATTGCACGAATTTTGCGTTTCCCCTCTGCCATTGACATTAACCCATTCGCAAAGGGAAAGGTTGAGCTTTTAACCTTTAAAATCACCGAAGACTCCCTTTTAAACGGTAAAAATCTTATTTATGTTCGTAATAAGGTGGAAAACGAAGTTCTTTTCTGCTCGGTTGAGCGCAACGGTGAATTTTTTATTCCATCAGGTAATTTTGAACTGAAAGCAGGCGACAAGGCTTCTATTATTACTCTGCCTAAAAAAGAGCACGGCTTCTTCAAAAAAATCGGCATAGGCACACGCCGAATTAAGAATGTTATGATAGCTGGCGGCGGCACAATAGCCTACTACCTTGCCCGTCAGCTTTTGGATGTTGGCATTTCGGTTAAAATTATTGAAAAGAACGAGGCAAGGGCAAATGAGCTTGCCGAAAAGCTTCCAAACGCTCTTATAATTTTGGGTGATGCATCTGATAAAAACCTTCTTTTTGAGGAGGGACTTGACAGCACCGACGCTTTTGTAGCCCTTACGGGAATTGACGAAGAAAATGTTCTGCTCTCGCTTTATGCCAAAGAAATAACGGGCGCAAAAATCATAACAAAAATCGACCGCAACTCCTTTAATGAGCTTATTGCAAAGCTTGATTTAGATACAGTTATTTACCCTTGTGATATTACCACCGAGCTTATTTTACAGTATGTTCGCACCAAGCAAAATGCAATGGGAAACAATGTGGAAAATCTTTATAAGCTCGTTGAGGATAAGGTTGAAGCATTAGAATTTAAAATAGGAAAAAATGCTCCTGTAATTGGAATTCCCTTGCAACAAATGGAGCTTAAAGAAAATCTTATTATATGTGGAATTATTCACGGCGGTAAATTCACAATTCCCAACGGTGACAGTGTAATTTCATCGGGTGACAGAATAATTGTTGTTACAAGCCAAAAAATGCTTAATGATGTAGGAGATATATTGAAGTAATTATGAACTTTTCTATTATTATTTATATTATAGGCTATGTTCTTAAAATTGAGGGTATTTTAATGCTTGCGCCCACTCTTGTTGGTGTTTTTTATGGCGAAAAGCAGTATATTGGATTTTTAATAGCCGCCCTGATAACTCTTGCCGTTGGCTTGCTTACTTCCTTTAAAAAGCCCAAAAATCAAGTGTTTTATGCAAAAGAAGCGTTTGTTTCGGTTCCTCTTAGTTGGATTTTCGCAAGCCTTTTTGGCTGTCTGCCCTTTGTTATAACAGGCGATATTCCCCACTTTGTTGATGCATTTTTTGAAATTGTTTCAGGCTTTACCACAACCGGCTCCAGCATACTGACGGATGTTGAGGCGCTTTCCCACGCATCACTTTTTTGGAGAAGCTTTTCCCACTGGATAGGCGGTATGGGTATACTTGTTTTTATTCTTTCGGTTTTACCCATTGCAAGTGGAGCAACAATGCATTTAATGCGCGCCGAAAGCCCCGGTCCACAGGTAGACAAGGTTGTTCCTAAAATCAAAGACACCTCTATTATGCTTTATATTATTTATGCCGCTATGACGGTTTTGCAAATAATACTTCTCATAATAGGCAACACACCGCTATTTGATTCGGTTACTCTTGCCTTTGGTACAGCAGGTACGGGCGGTTTTTCCATAAAAAACTTGGGACTTGCCGCATACTCTCCGTATGTACAATACATTTGCGGAATTTTTATGATAATGTTTGGAGTTAACTTTAATGTATACATTTTACTTATTCGAAAGCACCTGAAACAAGCTCTTAGGTTTGAAGAGGCAAGATGGTACGCAATCATAATTATTCTTGCGGTCGCTCTTATAACCGTTAACACCAAATATCTGTTCCCCACATTTGAAGAAGCCTTCCGACACGCGTTTTTCCAGGTTGGCTCAATTATAACAACAACGGGTTACGCAACCTATGATTTCAGCGCTTTTTACCCTATTTTTTCACAAACAATTCTTATTTTCCTTATGTTTATAGGTGCCTGTGCAGGTAGTACGGGAGGCGGTATTAAGGTTTCGCGAATTACCATAATGGCAAAAACGGTAAGAGATGAATTGGCACGCATTGTACATCCACGCGCTATAAAAAAGGTGCGAAACGAAGGAAAAACGGTAGACCACTCAACAGTACGCTCAATAAATATTTTCCTTATGGGATATTTAGCAATCTTTGCTATTTCACTTCTGCTTATTTCTTTGGATAATTTTGATTTTTCAACCAATTTCTCGGCGGTTGCAGCGACCGTAAACAACATAGGTCCCGGACTTAGCAAGGTTGGACCTTATGGAAACTTCTCAGAATTTTCGGATTTTTCAAAGCTTGTATTCTGCTTTAATATGATTGCGGGAAGGCTTGAAATACTGCCAATGCTTGTTTTGTTAAATCCCAAAACCTGGAGTCGTCCCTTTAAATACCATCACAAAAAAAGGGTTAATTAATTTAGGTAAAAAATCAGACGCAAAAAAACACCGCAAGAGTCATTAAGGCTTTTGCGGTGTTTTTATAATACAACTAACGCGTTTCAAACTGAAATTCGCTGCCATTATGGGTACAGAGGATTTTATCGCCCTTATTTATACTTCCGTCCAGAATTTTTTCGCTAAGGGCATCCTCAATTTTTGACTGAATAGCGCGTCTTAAAGGACGGGCGCCATAAACCTTATCAAAGCCTGCGTTTGCCACCGCTTCTATTGCCGATAAATCAAATTCGGCTTCTATTTCAAGTGCCAAAAGTCGTTTTTTAAGATTTTCAAGCATATTTTCAGCTATTTTCTTAATATCCTCGAAGCCTAATTTGCTAAATACAATGGTATCGTCCACACGGTTTAAAAATTCGGGTTTGAAATGTTTTTTAAGCTCCTCTAAAACCTGATTTTTAATATCGCTTTCAAGCGCTTCTTCCGCATCGGATGCCGAAGAAAAACCAAAGGATGTTTTCTTATCGGTAATAAGACGGGCGCCGATGTTTGAGGTCATAATAACCACCGTGTTTTTAAAATCAACCTTTCTTCCCTGAGAATCGGTTAAAATTCCATCCTCCAGAATTTGAAGCAAAATATTAAATACATCGGGGTGCGCCTTTTCAATTTCATCGAACAAGATTACCGAATAGGGCTTTCTGCGAACCTTTTCGGTAAGCTGACCGCCCTCATCGAAGCCTACATATCCGGGAGGCGAGCCAACTATTCTGGATACTGTGTGCTTTTCCATATACTCCGACATATCAAGCCTTATCATAGCATCCTCACTACCGAACATTGCCTCGGCAAGCGCTTTGCAAAGCTCGGTTTTACCCACACCCGTAGGCCCTAGGAATATAAAAGAACCTGTGGGGCGTTTGGGGTCCTTGAGTCCCACTCTGCCGCGTCGAATTGCCTTTGAAACTGCAGTTACAGCCTCGTTTTGCCCCACAATTCTGCTATGAAGAATATCCTCCATTTTGAGCAAACGGTGACTTTCCTCCTCGGTGAGCTGTCCTGTAGGAATACCCGTCCAGTTTGATACAATATCGGCAATTTCCTTTTCGGTAACGGTGCCTGTGTAACCCTTATTTTCGGTCTGCCATTTTTCTTTTTGCTCTTTAAGCTTTTCGGTGAGTTCCTTTTCCTTATCTCTTAGCTCTGCCGCTTTTTCAAAATTTTGAGAGGAAATAAAGGAATTTTTTTCTTCCGAAATTGATTTAATCTCCTGCTCTAAATTTTTAATTTCATCAGGCTCGGCAGATGTTACAAGACGCACTCTGGAGCCTGCCTCATCTATTAAATCTATAGCCTTATCGGGCAAATAGCGGTCGGTTATATAGCGAGAGGAAAGTTTAACCGCCGCCTCAACGGCTCCATCGGTGATTTTTACCTTATGATGTCCCTCGTAGCGGTCACGGAGTCCCATTAAAACCTTAATTGCATCCTGCTCGTTGGGTTCCCCCACCGTAACGGGCTGAAAACGACGCTCCAAAGCCGAGTCCTTTTCAATGTTTTTGCGATATTCGGAAAGGGTGGTGGCTCCAATAACCTGTAAATCGCCGCGCGCCAAGGAAGGCTTTAAAATGTTTGCCGCATCGGTTGAGCCTTCCGACGAACCGGTGCCGATTATGGTGTGAACCTCATCAATAAAAAGGATTATATCATCATTTTTTATTACTTCATCAATAATTCCCTTAATACGCTCCTCAAAATCGCCGCGGTATTTTGTACCTGCAACCATTCCTGTTAAATCCAGAGTTATTACCCTTTTGTTTTTAAGAATATCAGGTGCCTTACCATCTACTATTCGCTGAGCCAACCCTTCTACAACGGCGGTTTTACCAACACCCGGCTCACCGATAAGGCAGGGATTATTTTTGGTACGGCGGCAAAGAATTTGAATTACCCTTTCAATTTCTTCGCTACGACCTATAACGGGGTCCAGCTTGTTGTTTTTTGCATCAGCAGTCAAATCATGACCAAATTTATCTAAATTTTTGGTAGAGCCTTTACCCTTTGAACCTGTTCCCCCTACCGACTGAGAATTAGAGCCTTTATGGTCATCAGAGGCAATATCCCCCATTCCTACAATGTCCAAAAGTTTGGTAGCAACCTTTGGAATATCAACACCGAGTTCGTTTAAAACCCGTATGGCATAGTTATCGCCCTCGCTTAAAAGCTCAAGCAAAATATGCTCGGTGCCCACCGCCTGCTTGCCCAGTTGTTTTGCGCTGATAATGGATTTTTCCACAATTCTTTTTGCTCGCGGAGTTAGATGCTCGGGGGATAATTTGGTGGGAATACCACGGTCGGCAAACCTTGTGATAGCCCTTTGGACGCTTGCCAATTCAAGGTTATTTTCCTCTAACAAAGTACAAGCAACCGAACCGCTTGTCATTAAAATACCAAGCAATAAATGTTCGCTTCCCACATAGGTATGTCCAAGCTGCTCTGCTGACGAAATAGCGTTGCAAAGAGCTTCATTACCCTTGCCTGTAAATCCGCCAAAATTATATTTCATATACTGTGCTTCCTTTCGTTTTTTGTTTTAAAGTCGCTCGCGAATAATACTTGCGCGAAGTATATCGCGGTCGGACGGAGTCATTCGACCATTAGTTTTTTGTAGTGAAAAAGCCTGAGTTTCAATTAAAAGTGACATAGGCAAAGCAGACTCGATATCCTCAAGTATGCCCATTTCCACACCAAGTTTAACACTTGAAATTAATTTCATCATTTCCTCACTTGTTAAAAGTCTTGCATACCTTAATGTACCAAGGGCGCGGTAAACCGAATCCTCTAAGGCTTTTTTATCTAAATTTTCACGGGCAGAAAGCTCCTTTTGAACTATTTGATTAGCTATTGCAGTCAGATTATCAATTGCCGCCTGCTCGGAAATGCCAAGAGTAACCTGATTTGAAAGCTGATAAAGAGAGGCGTGAGAACGACTGCCCTCTCCGTACATTCCCCGTACCGTAAGACCGATTTTTGAAACCGAATCGGCAATGGTAGAAAGGCTTCCGCTACCCTCTAAAATTGGCAGATGAAGCATTAAAGAGGCTCTGAGTCCCGTTCCCAAATTTGTTGGACATTCGGTTAGATAACCTAACTGACTATCGAAGGCTATGGTTAATCCTTTACTTAAAATTAATTCAATTTTTTTTGCAATTTCGTAGGCTTCATTAAGTTTAAGTCCACCCTGAATTACCTGAAGACGGATGTGGTCTTCCTCTAAAAGCATAATGCTGACCGCTTCGTTTTCGCTTATCACAATACCCTTTGGCCCTGCTTTTTTTGCAAAATCGGGACTTATAATATGTCGTTCCACCATTGCAAAAAGCTCCTCCTCGGGGACTGCTTCCATATCAATATATTTAAGTGTTCCAACCGAGTCAATAGAAATTCCGTCCAAAAGGTCTTTAATACTTTTTAAGGTTTCTTCCTTTTGTGCCGTGTTCATTCTTTTGGGAAAGGGAACTCCCTTAATGTTACGGGCAAGACGAATTCTTGAACTAACAACAAGCGGGTTTAATGCATCTACATTTTCATACCAATTACGCATTGTTTTCCTCCCCTTCCAATCCTCTTATTTCATCACGAAGCTCTGCGGCTTTTTCAAATTCCTCTGCCTTAATTGCATCGGCAAGCTGTTTTTTTAGCTTTTTAATTCTTTCCTCCAAAGAGTCTTCGTTTTTTTCCTCAACCGGTGTATTGCCAATATGAATTGCCTTGCCGTGAAGACGGTTGAGGGAGGGCAAAAGTTCATTTCTGAAGGTTGTATAGCACTCACTGCACCCTACTCTGCCACTTTGGGCTATATCAGAAAAGGAGGCGCCGCAACACTTACAGCGCTTTGAGATTGGCTTACCGCGGCTTACACTTTCACCAAACATAGACGCCAACATATTAGTAAGACTAAGTCCACCAACATTACCGTAACCATTATTGGCGGCGCAATATGAACAAAGATGTTTTTCCTCCACTACTCCGTTTAAAACGGTCTTTAAATGGGTTGTAGCAGGATTTTTTCCACAATTTTCACACATCATAATAAAATTCCTCCTTAATTAATGCCAACCTAAATAAGAGAAAGCAACATTTGTTTAACTACCGCCGCGCGGAAGCTATCCCTGAAGGGTGGCGGTATTTGACGAAGCACCGTACTTGAGGTTGCTGCCTTCATAAGCTCAGCCGCCTCATTGGTTATAAGCTCGGCCCCGCGACTGTTTTCTATTAATATTCGAGCTGTTGAGGTATCTAATTCACTGCCTACTGAATTGATTATATGCATAAGGGCAGAGGATTTATCCAATCGAACTCGGGAAATTCTTATATATCCGCCGCCACCTCGCCTGCTTTCTATTACATACCCGTGCTCAGGGGTAAAGCGGGATGCCAAAACATAATTTATCTGGCTGGGTACACATCCTATAAGGGATGCAAATTCATTTCGCTGAATTTCAGCAGTATCATATTCCGATTGCTCTAACATATTTAGTATATGAGCAGTTATTATATCACTCATTTTCATTTTTATGCACCTCATTTTTGACTTTTACTGACCTTCTGTATTTAATTATATTCAAAGGTCAGTAAAAGTCAATTTTTATTTTTACGGGATTTTTACGCGAAAACCCTCAAAATTTTAAAATATCTGCATTTTTCTTTAAATATCTTTAGTTTTCTTTGATTTTTGATGTATATTGTTTTTTGAAAATCATATTGTAACCAAATTGAAAGTTTAGCATAGGCTATAGTGTAGGTTAATCAGACGGTGAAGCTTCTCCTCTGCTTAACACTGCTATTTTCTTTGAAAGGGGAAAAATTTATGTGTAACTTCTTTGGTGGTAACAACTGTTCTTGGGTGATTATCCTTATTTTAGTGCTTGTATGCTGCGGCGGTAACAACGGTTGCGGTTATCAAAACACTAACAACTGTGGCTGCGGTTGCCAAAACAACGACTGCTGCTGCTAACTAGATGCTAGTCGCTAGACACTAGAATCCAGATTGCTGAACCGATAAATTACAAGTTATTATAAATTTATCGGTTCAGCACAAAAAATGCGTTATGGAGCATTGCTTTATATGCTCCATAACGCATTTTATATTATTAAATTAATGAAGTTCTACGCCTTCCCAATCTGCAACATATTGTGCCAGATGGGTTACATCCTGTAAATTCACACTTTCGTCGCCGTTTACATCCACTGCCAATTCGTTGCACACAACATCCCACTCTGCAACATATTGCGCTATGAATACAACATCTGTTAAGGTAACATCGCCATCATCATTAATATCTCCCGGAGTATACGGTAAATCCTCTTTTGGAACATATGGCACCTTATATTCATAAAGTTTTTTGGTTTCAGAATTAAAAAACGGTGAATTTGAAAGGTCATAAATCAGCATACCATCACTATAAGTGAAACCGTAAATATTAAAACCAACACCCACATTAGGCTTTGCCTGAACTAGCTTAACCTTACTGTTTTTGGGATTAAAGGAATAAATTCCATCACTAAGAGAAAAAAGTAATTCACTGCCACAGGATGAAAGTCTTGCAAAATTGCCGGGATAATAGGCGTTGCCAACCATCCAAAGCTCTTCGGTTTCATAAATAATTTCATTGTCGCTATAACGCTTTATAACTACACGCTGGTTTTGAGCCGCCTTATTAATGCTATCAATATAGTAAATCTCATCATCTAACTGAACAAAAGCCGACTCAATATCTTGCCAAAAATAATTATCATAGGTTGTGTCATCGGGAGAAGTGTCATAATCAATGATATATTGGTCTCCATCACTTGCATAATGCCCATTTGCTATAAACTTTTCGGTAGAAACCAAAAAGTTTTTATGCGTTACCTTACCCGTAATATCCCAAGGATTATCATCCCAAGTAATATCCACATGGTAGGGTTTGCCATCAACATAAACTATATTCCACGCGTGGTAAAGTAATTCTGAGCCAACATAATAATTTTCAATTCCTATTCTGTTAAGCATATATTCATAGGCAAGGGCGTAGCCTTGGCAAACGGCAAGCTTATTTACAAAAGCACCATACATTGAATGGGAAATTTGCGGAACCATACCCGCTTCAAGGCGTTCTTCATCATATTCACAAGAAACAGCAATACGGTCGTGAAGAATAAGAAGCTTTTCTACATCACTCAGATTGTTATTACCCTCAACGCCCTGAAGCATTTTATCGGCCGCAGCTTCACATTCAGCAAGCATTTGATTATATTCATCCTGAGTGTATAAATAATTAGGAACAATAGCACCAATATATTCACCATATGTTGAAATTTGAAAAGCAAGGTCAATATGGAAACATTCAGGAAGCCCGCCCGATAAAATATCAACTATTATCTGTTGATTTTCAGGAGTCGATTTAAGCTTAAAATCGTAAATATTAATACTGGGCTCAAAATTTTTAAGCTGCTCATCCAGCCTGCTTGCAAGGGCTTCGTAATTTTGAACCATTCGCGGTTCTTTAGAGCTACTTAAATATGTTTCAAGAGTAAGCTCAACACTTTCCTGCTCGGCAAATGCGTTTATAGGGAAACTGCAAACCACCAATAATATACAAAAAATAAAGCAAACTATTCTTTTAAATGCAGATTTAAACATTTTTCTCTCCTCTTAATATAGTTATATATTTTGATTATAACATATTCTTTTGAAAAATGCAACTTTCTACGCCAATCAAATATATTTTTGTAAATAATCACTTACAATTAGTTTGAGTATTGACACTATATTCACAATATGGTACTATTGTTTTAAATAAAGGAGGAGATATTATGGTAAAAATCAAAGGAATTCATCACATTGCAATCAAGGCAAGCGGTGTGGAAAAATTTGAAGAAGCCATACGCTTTTACAATGAAATTTTAGGTCTGCCCATTGTAAGGCGTTGGGAAAAAGGCGGTGCTCTTTGTGCTATGATTGATACGGGTGCAGGCATTTTAGAGCTTTTTTCCAATGCCGAATGTGAACCCCAACCCGGTCCCTTGCGCCATATAGCATTTGAGGTTGAAAATGTAGATGAATGTATTGAGGCGGTTCGTGCCGCGGGGTATGAAATCACCATAGAGCCTAAGGATGTTGATATTCCATCCAACCCCGTCTACCCCATAAGAGTGGGCTTTTGCATCGGTGCCGCAGGTGAAGAAGTGGAATTTTTCTCTGAGAGGTAAAACTAATGAATATAGATATGAAACACAAAATATTCTGCTTGCTTATAGGCTTTATTTTGCTTTTTGTTTGCGGTTGTTCCAATGTTGAGATTACCGCTGATGACAAAAATAATAATTCCAAAAAATCAAGCAGTGATGTGATTGTAAGCTTTTCCACAGCCCAAGAGGAAAGAGATTATTGGCTTTACAAATATGATTATCCACCCGAATACAACAGTTCGAGCGAGATTGTTCAAACCTTTACGGCAATTATTGATAATAAAACATATCTTGAATTTTTTGAGGTGATTATTCATCATGATGTGAGTCTTAAAGGCTATGAATTTACTGTTGAGGACTTTAAAGGGGTGGAAAATATTGATTGCGTAGGTATTTCAGGTAAAGTAATGAACGAAGAAAAGTATAAACAAAATAATAGCCAAGATTATGAAGAATATTACAACAATTACCATCAATATATAACTATTTACCCAAAAGAAAAGACCATAGAAAAGGTAGAGCAAATGGTTTCACAGCTAAAAGAACTACCATTTGTTCAAGATATAGCTTTTTACCAAAAGGGTAGCGGTATTGATTGTATGGGGTAGCGCAATTTTTTTATATTCAAAGCATTTATACATAAGATTAGGTATAAAAACCTAAAAGGGGGAAGAAGCGAAATTTTCACTTCTTCCCCTTTTAAAGTTTTTCTTGTTTAATTTAAACCGATAAATTGGCGTTTGTTTTTTCAGCCCCCGTTTTTATAAAAAACGATTATCCCTCTTCTACCTGAGTTAAATAAAGAGCGCTTCCTGCTTGATTAGGATCAGCAATCATAAACACGGTTTGCTCACCGATTATTGAGAAAATTCCGTAATACTCAATTTCGGGGAATACCATATGAACAATTGTGTTTTCGGATTCAAGGGTATATGTTCCATCTAAAGTGTTGAGGGAAGTTGCCATTTGAATATTTGCATCATCTGTAAAAATATACTGAATTGCTCCGCCTGCGGCTTCTAAAAGAGCATCTAAATCTTCTTGCTCCATTTCAACGCCGTCAATCATACCGCCTGCAATCTGCCAAGCGGTACCCTCTAAATCTGAAATCATCTCAGCCGTTACTGCTCTTAAAGCTTCGGGCAAAAACTCATTTTGCTCTGTTTCGGCAGAGTTATCACCGCAAGCCGACATAACAAAGGTCATTCCGAAAACCAAAGAAACTGCCAATAAAATACTTAATACTTTTTTCATAATATTACCTCCTGAGTAATAAAAAATATTTCTCCAAAAAAGATTTTTTAAGTAACCACTTGCAAAAATAATCTATATTTGGTATAGTGTAATTATAACTTGTACCTTAAGGGACAAGTCAAGTCTTTTAGAAGATTTATGTTTTTTTGAGGTATTTTAGCGTGAAAAAACAGTGAGGATTATATTACTCAGGTTGCCGTAGCCAGAGCATTCAAACTTGAACCAGCCTTAAATGGCTATTTTTAAGCATCTTTTGGCTCATTGAACTTCATAGGCGGTACCGATTAAAGGCTAGGGCCTAAAGTGCAGACATTACATTTCTAAATCACACTTTCAAAAAGATATATAAATTTGAATGATACTATTCTCTGAAAACGACTTTACATTAATCGAAAAAGTAGTATAATGTAAAATAAGAGGTGGTAAGATGGAATCGGTAATATATAATCCCTTAGAGGAATTTGAAGGTAAATATAAAAATACTCATTTTGATAAAGTAAATGCTTTTTTTGAAAAGCTTGTAAAGCAATCAGGAGTTAATATAGAGCAAAACCGCGAAACGGTGCGCCTTTATAACGAATATAAAGAAAATTTATTAAAATTAAGAAAAAAGCTGAATTGGTGGAGATTTTTAAGGGTATTAATGTGTATTACAATATTACTGATACCTCTTGTTATTTTGAAAATTACACCGAAAATTAAGGCTATCAGAGCTGATATTGAAAAGGCAGATATGCGTGCAGATGAACTGCTTTCAGAAGCTAATGCCCAAATGCTTCCTCTTAATAAGCTTTTTACCGACAAGGATGCCATAAATATTATTGAATCAACAATTCCGTTGCTATCTTTTGATGATTGCTTTTCGGTAAAGCAGGAAAGTGATATGAAAATCAACTATGATTTTTGTGAATATGATGATTCAGAAGAATCAACCCTTGATGTGTTGGCGGGAAATTATAACGAAAATCCCTTTTTGTTTGAAAACAAACTCATACATACAATGGGCTCCGAAACCTATCACGGTTACAAAACAATTCACTGGACCGAAACCTATCGTGACAGTGACGGCAAACTAAGAACTCGAACAAGGTCCGAGACGCTTCACGCTACCGTAACCAAGCCAAAACCTTTTTATAACACCCAAGTAGTTTTGAATTATTGTACGCAGGGCGGACCTGATTTATCCTTTAGCCGCGATGCCTCTCATCTGGAGCAAAAAAGTGAAAGGCAAATTGAAAAAATCATAAAACGCGGTGAAAAGAAGTTAAAAAAGAAAACCGATAAGGCTATTAGTCAAAATGATGATTTCGTAAGTATGTCAAATTCTGATTTTGAAGTTCTTTTTGACGCACTAGATAGAGATAACGAGGTTCAGTTCAGAACATTATTTACCCCCTTAGCTCAAACAAATATGGTTGATTTAATACTATCAAAGACGGGTTACGGTGACGATTTTAATTTTATAAAAACCAAACGCACAAACAAAATTATATCTAACCATAGTCAGGGCAGAGTATTAAATCTGCTTCCTGAAAATTATATTTCCTATTCTTTTGATATTATAAAAGAAAATTTTGTTGGTAAAAACACCGAGTTTTTCAAGGCTATATATTTCGATTTTGCGCCCCTTTTGGCTATTCCTATGTATCAGGAAAGACCTGTACATTCCCTAAAGCCAATACCCGATTATTCGCAGGTTTATTCTTTAAAGGAAAGCGAGGCGCTTGCAAATATGGTAGATTACAAATATGTTGTACATCCAAACACAAAAACCGAAGCTATTTTAAAATCATCATTTGTGGGCTCTCAAAACGGTATTGATGAAACCTGCATTACCGCCTATTCTTATGATATTGAAAAAAGAATTGATATTGTTGTTGTACACGGCGGAGACGGTAGATATCACGATGTACCTGTTGAGTGGGATGAATATCTGCCTCTTGAAGCCAGTAACAATTTTTATGTTTCAACAAACGAAATAGCAAAAAGCGCGTCGGTTATGGCAAGCCGTAACGGACTTAGCATATTCAATTTTTAATTAAAAGGAGAAATTTAAAATGGCAAATCAATTAGATGAACTTAATCCTCAGGTTATGGAGGAAGATCTCGACACCAATGTTATTGTTAAAAAGTTACCCGCCCAAGTAGGCGTAGGCTCTAAAATTTTTGAAATTTTATTGTGGGTTTGCGGAATACTCCCCGGAGTAATCTTCTTATTTATGAAGATTAATGCTAAAAAGCATTTCGACCAATTACAGCAAAAAATTCAAAGAAATGCATCCCAAATAGATAACTATCTTGAGCAGAGAGTTATGGTGCTTCAAAACTGTGCAAGGTTATTGGATAAGGCTATTGACCTTGATAAATCCACCTTTGAAAATATCGCAAAATTCCGCGCAGGTAACACCTCCGACGCCGAAACCGCCCGTAACGAACTCAGCGGTCAGGTTGATACAATATCAAGGGATATTAATGTAGCAGTTGAAAATTATCCCGATTTAAAGGCGCACCGCGAAATTGCCGACGCAATGCAACAGAATATGTACTTACAGCGCGAAATTACCGCCGCAAGAGAGCTTTATAACGATACTATAAATGAGTGGAACAGAGATATTTTTGCTTGGCCCACCAAAATGATTGTAGCAGCAAAAAATGGGTACACCACAAGAATTCCATTTGTTGCTTCTAAAGAAATTAAAGAAAAGGCAAAAGGGGTATTCTTTTAAAAGCACTACACATTTTTTGAAAGCTAATTTGAAAAATCAGGCTCTTTGTCAATAGTTGGGGTAAAGAGTTAAAATGAAAAAGATTTACGCAAGCAGTCGCATTATGCGGCTGCTTGTTTGTTATGAAGTTGTTGATGGGAAAATATATGTAAAATACTTCGATATTACTAATCTATATTACTATAAACTACTAACGCATAGGGTGGAAGTGTGTCGGAGATTTTATTATCCACGGTAATTTCGCCAACGGGTGCAAGCTGTTTTGCGTTTTCATCGGGCACTATTGTTGCGGGATCATAAACTCTCTTTTGAAGCTTAACGCCGCCTAAAGACTCGTTTAAATTAAGCTCAATTTCACGTTCACCATCAAAGGTATTTACAACTGCAATACCGATTTTGCCTTCAGGAGAGATAGTAATAGCACCAAAAATTGGCTCGCCATCCTTAATCTCATAAACCTTTGTGCCTTCGCTGCCGCCCATATAACGAAAAACAAGACCTGTGGAATAGAATGAAGGATATGGTATTGTAGATCTCATAAGATTTGGCATAACGCCCCAACGATGATCACCATCATACCAGCAGTCGCGGTTGGCGGAATGGTTGTTTGGCCATTGTTGGTCAAACAATGTCCACATAATGCTTGACTGAGAACCGGAAGTCATAAGAGATAGCGTTGCGGTTGCAAGCTGAGTTGCAAAGTATGGGTCGGAATGTTTATCAAAGAATAGGCCGTTAATGTTGTACTCATCAAACCAGAATTCCTTGCCTTCAGGCACAAACTGCATAGCAGTATTTACCCAACGATGCCAATCGTGATAGGAATTTGATGCAATATACTCTGCTGCCATTGCAAGCCAATCCCACTTAACTAAATCAAAATTTTTATAACGCTTATGGTAAGCACGTGGGTTGGAGAAATCGCCATCGTTAAGAAGATTTTCGCCCTCACCTTTTTTGGTTAAAACAACCTTCTTTAAATAAGCACCCATTTCCATTTGCTTAATATCACTAAAAATGCCAACACAAATTTCGTTAAAATCGCCTGTATTAAAGGTGTGGGTAAAATCCTGCCAGTCGTTTGTAAGCTCAACTGCATCAATCATTTTTGTGGAGCGTGCGTTAAGTCTTGTTGTGATATAGCTGCCTGCCGAAATATAGTTTTTATGCTCAAACTTGCTTGGGTGGAAGGCACCAAAGCTAACGCTACCACTTATTGTATCATTGTTTTTTGCAAAGCCTTTAAGGGTAACTGTAACTTCATAATCGGTATTAGGCTCTAACATAACACTTTGCTGAATTCTGGCACCCGCACATGTGAAAACAATATTAGCTTCGCCATTTTCAAAACCTGAGTCTTCAGTTGCCCAAGCTACAAGGTAGTTATGTGATGAAAAAATATCAACATAATCTTTAGTTCTTGGAGCAACGGCTTTTAACATATCTGAACGGGTTGTGCTACCCTCGTTAGGACCAACAATCTTAACCAAGTGGCGTAAATTTGCCTTAACAAGACCGTTATGTATTGCTTCAGTAGCAGCACACCAGGTATCATAAGGGTGTGTATAACCTTTTAAAACTCCGCAAAGACCACCCTGAGGTTCGGTAAATATTAAAACGTATTTAACATTAGTAAGGCCTTTCTCAATAATCAAATATTTAAGGGACTCTACCATCCATTCTACGTATTTATCCATAGCCTCATTTGGATCCATTTCGGCACCGCCAGGTATTTTATCATTCCAACCGGTTCCGTTTATATCACCAGGATTGCACCAACCTGCTTGAATTGCGACATCAATATTTCTTTCTTTAAGACGCTCACAAAAGCGGGTAAAGCAGTTCATACTTTGAGTATCAAAGTTCCATTTGCCTGTTTCTTCGTTAAACTCTGCATATCTTCTATACATAGTACGGGCAATTTTCACACCAACCTCGGCGGCGCGGTCTGCCTCAAGCACACATTGCTCTTCGGTATAAACACGACCTGCATCATCATTCATACCTGCGTAGCCGTGGAAAACAGCCGCATTACCAACAAAATTACTGTGAACAGGATTGTTCAAATCTGCATTTAAAATGTATTTAGACATTATAAACACACCCTTTCATTTTTTGTTTTATTATAAAGACAGGGGATGGTTATATGTCTTGTTAGATTGGAACAAGTCAGTTCCCCTAATATATAATTTAAGATAAGAGTTTCGATGATTTTATTCTACCGTTTTTAGGTGCATTTGTCAATTATAGGTTTTTTTACAGCTCTTTTTTGTTTACTAATTTGTTTTTTTGTGATATACTATTAAAGAAGACAAGAGAAAGGAGGGAGAACGTGCCGGACAAGTTCATTTTACATTCAAAATACAAGCCGACAGGCGACCAACCGCAAGCTATCCAAAAATTAGTAGAAGGGCTCGAAAATGGCTTAAAAGAGCAGGTTTTGCTGGGTGTAACGGGTTCGGGTAAGACCTTCACAATGGCGAATATTATTGAAAAGGTAAATAAACCCACCCTTGTTTTGGCTCATAATAAAACTCTAGCCGCACAGCTTTGCTCAGAGTTCAAGGAGTTCTTCCCCGAAAATGCGGTGGAGTATTTTGTTTCCTACTACGATTACTATCAACCTGAAGCCTATATTCCCGGCACCGACACCTATATAGAAAAAGACTCCGCAATAAATGACGAGATTGATAAATTACGCCACTCGGCAACCTGTGCCTTGTCCGAGCGAAACGACGTTATAATCGTGGCTTCGGTTTCGGGTATATATTCTCTCGGCAACCCCATTGATTACCGCAATATGATTATCTCACTTCGTGTGGGTATGGAAAAAAGCCGTGATGAGCTTATCCATAAACTCGTAGATTTACAGTACGAGCGTAACGATTTGAATTTTATTCGTAATAAATTCCGCGTTCGCGGTGATACGGTAGAGATTTTTCCCGCATATTCGGGTGATACCGCCATAAGGGTAGAATTTTTCGGTGATGAAATAGACAGAATAACCTCTATAAATGTGCTGACGGGCGAGGTTAAGGAAAATCTTGTGCATATTGGCATTTACCCCGCCACTCACTATATTGTGTCACCCGAAAATATGGAGGAAGCCCTTGCCGAGATTCAGGACGAAATGGAATTCAGGGTTAAATATTTCACCGAACAGGGCAAGCTTATTGAGGCTCAGCGAATTCGTCAGCGCACAGAATATGATATTGAAATGCTTAGAGAAATCGGCACCTGCAAGGGTGTTGAAAACTATTCCCGTGTGCTTTCCCGCCGTCCCGAGGGTAGTGTTCCCTTCACTCTTTTAGATTATTTTCCAAAGGATTTTTTACTCCTTGTGGATGAATCTCATGTAATGCTGCCTCAGGTAAGGGGTATGTACGGCGGTGACAGGGCAAGAAAAGAAAATCTTGTGGATTATGGCTTCCGTTTGCCCTCGGCATTTGATAACCGCCCCCTTAATTTTAATGAATTTTACAGTAAAATCAATCAGGCGATATATGTTTCCGCCACTCCCGGTGATTTTGAAAAGGAACATTCCGCACAAATGGTAGAGCAGGTTATTCGTCCTACGGGACTTGTGGACCCATTGGTGGTTGTTAAACCCACTACGGGGCAGATTGACGATTTGGTAAGCGAAATAAACCTCCGCACCGAAAAGGGTGAAAGGGTGCTTGTTACCACTCTAACCAAAAAAATGGCAGAGGATTTAACCGACTTTTTGGAGAATGTGGATATTAAGGTTCGCTATATGCACCACGATGTGGACACTATGGAGCGTATGGAGATAATCCGCGATTTGCGACTTGGCAAATTTGATGTTTTGGTAGGAATTAACCTACTGCGTGAAGGACTTGATTTGCCCGAGGTTTCTTTAGTTGCTATTCTTGATGCCGACAAAGAGGGATTTTTACGCAGCGAAACATCCCTTATTCAAACCATTGGTCGCGCCGCTAGAAATGCTGAGGGCACCGTTATTATGTATGCCGACTCGGTTACCCCTTCAATGGAACGGGCAATCAGCGAAACCGAACGCCGTCGTGCCATACAGATGGAATACAATAAGGAGCACGGAATTGTGCCTAAAACGGTTATTAAGGATGTGCGTGATATTATTGAAATGGGCGGCTCCAGAAAAGCAAAATCAATGGATGGCAAAAAGCTTTCTAAGTCTGAACGCGAAGAGCTTATTAAGAAAATGACTAATGAGATGAAGCAAGCGGCAAAGCTGCTTGAGTTTGAGTACGCCGCCGAGCTCAGAGATAAAATTGAGGAATTAAAAAAGATGAAATAACAATACTGAAATCAGTTATTTTTTACGGGAAAATAATATCCTCCCCTACGATTAAACCCTTAAATTAAGCGAAAAACGATGGTTTAACCGTAGGGAACAACCTATGTGTTGTTCCGCATAATTACCGCATTTTTCACGGAACGACACGCAGGTCGTTCCCTTCATCTGTTTAATACAATTTCATCTTCAAATTTCAATTTATAGGTCAAATTACAACCTGATAAAGTAAAAAAACGAACCTTGACTTAGCTGTCTTCAAAGGTTTATAATATGTTTTATAAAGCAACCTATAAAAGGAGCAAAATTTTATGAATTATTCTGTAAAAATCAAGGAAAAATGGAACGCCTTACCCATTTGCGGTAGCGATGAATTTTTAAAATCTACCGAGGATATTAAAGGCATCGACGGTGCCGACTGGATTTGGGGCTATTTTTACACCCGAAATCTGCTTAGAAAAAACTTCTTTGCAGAGGGAAAAATTAAAAAAGCAACGGCACATTTTATTTGTGATAACTCCTTTGATATTTATTTTAACAAAATCGAAGCGGCAAAGGATGTTAAGGAATTTAATGCCGATATTACAGATTATTTAAAATCGGGCGAAAACTCGGTTTCTATTCGTGCTTTTCAAACTAATGATGAAACCTACTTCACCTCTGCCATCTGCGGCGAGGTGGTAATCCAAACCGAAAACGGCACCCAACGTGTTGTGACCAATGAGGATTGGCTACACTTTCATCCCGTAAACTTTGGCAGAAACGACGAGCCCGTAAACTGGATGGAGGACGATAATCTGCGTTCTTGTTGGCTTTGGGGACGAAAGCTCCACCCAAGACAGGTTAAACGCTCTATGTATATGCGAAAAGCCTTTGAAATAAAAAATGAAGTTAAATCTGCAACCCTTTCGGTTTATGCCGAGGGCGAGGGCGAAATGTACATAAACGGTGCAAAGGTTGGCGACGAATATTTCTCCACAGGTATCTCGGAAAAATATTTTGAATACCACACCTTTGATGTTGCTGATATGCTTAAAAATGGCAAAAACGTTCTTGGTGCTTTAACCGGCAACACCTGGCTTAACAGCGAGTCCCACAGCGGTGTTTATATGAACAAAAACTTTGTTTTGGCAGAGCTTAAAATAGAGTACCAAAACGGCGAGGTTCAGTATATTGGTACCGATAAAACCTTTAAAACCGCCCCCTCTCCCCTAACCGATAACGATTTACAATTTGGTGAACGATACGATGCAAGACTTGAAATTGATGGTTGGTGTTCCCCTGATTTTGATGATAGTGATTGGTATTATGCCGAGGAAATGGCGGAAAATTATTCCAAGCCCTACGCCGAAAGATGCTATCCTCCCGTTAAAATTCAAAAGCTTGCCGAACCCGTTTCCTGTGAAAATATAAACGGCGCATATCTTTATGATTTTGGATTTAACTGCGCGGGCAGATACACCATAACCCTTAGAAATACAGTAGCAGGTCAAAGGGTTAAAATTACCGTTTCAGAGGAGCTTAGACGGGATAAATCCTTCGCAAAAAGGGTGTATGCGCCTGTATTCTACCCCGAAGATTACAAAGAGGGTGGCAGAGCCTTAGCGGCTATAAAAAATTACGATATTTACATCTGCAAGGGCGGAGAAAGTGAAACCTACACCCCTCGCTTTGCCTTTAACGGATTTAGATATTTAAAGGTTGAGGGTGCCGATATTACCCAAATTGCCGACATCAGACAAACAGTAATGTATAACGATTTGGACTTCGGTTGGAAGCTTGAAAGCAGTGATCCCTTTATAAATGAATTTGCAAAAACGGTTGAACGAACTATGCAGGGCAACCTTTTTAACGGATTTTTAGACTGCCCAACCAGAGAAAAGAATTTCTGGACGGGTGATATTGCTGTTTTTGGAGCTACTGCCTGCTACCTTGCAGATTGTCATCAAATTTTATCCCGTTGGACCGACGGCGGCAGAAAAATGTGCGCCTCTGTTTACGGTTGGGGTGACGAAATTTACACAATACCTTTAGAAATGTATCAATTTTATGGTGACAAGGAATTTTTAAGGCACCGTCTACCCGATATTTTGGCTTACGTAAGGGAAAGAATTGCCACCAGCGGAAATAACATTCTTCCCGAAAATCCCCTTGCTCCATTTAACGACCATTCTAATCCCTTTAACAAGAATTTAAGCAGAAATTTCTTCGGTCATCTTTTCTATTGCTATATGATGAAATGCGTTGCCGAAATTGCCGAAATTCTGGGCGAAGACGCATTAAAAGAGGAATTCAGCACAAGATTTGCCGAAACCAAGGCAGAATTTAACAGGCTATATTATCTACCCGACGAAAAAGACTATAGCGAACATCTGCAAAGCGCAATAATTCTCACAATTGCACTTGATGTTGCTGAAGAAAGCGAAAAAGCCGCTCTTGCCGCTACCTTAAATAAATATATTTTAAAAGAAGGCTGCCTTACCACAGGCTTTTGGGGTACCCGCTACATAATGCAGGTGCTTTCAGACTACGGCTACACAGACACCGTATTTATGCTGCTTCAAAATGATAAATTCCCATCCTGGCGCGATATTTTAAAAAGCGGAGCCACCACTATAACCGAAACCTGGCGCGGTATGTCGGGTGATGATGACGGCGCATCAAGTAAAAACCACTTTGCCTACGGTGTAGTTGTTGGTTGGATGTTTGAATATTTAGGCGGTATTCGTTACAAGGAGTCGTCCCCCGGATTTGAAACCTTAGAGTTGAAGCCCACATTTATTAAGCAAATGGGTGATTTTTCTTGTGAATATAAATCTATAAAGGGTGTTATTAAAACCTCTTGGAATTTTGAAGGGGATGCCGTAACCTACAATTTTGAAGTTCCCGTAACCACAACATTAAGACTCCCCGACGGCACAAAGACTCTTTACGAGTCGGGCAAACACAGTGTTGTTTATAAATCAAAATAATAGAAGGTGTAAAATATGTTTAACTTTTCAATTATGGGTCTTGACGAAACACACATTGATGAACATTGCGAAGATATAAAAAAGCAGTACGAAAATGGTACCGCTTCTATGGTGCTTTTCAGTATAAGATTAGTACCCGAGGGTGACCCCCTTATTCCTAAAGCCCAACAGCAGTGTGAAGTTTACGCAAAATTCAAGGCTAAACTTGATTCTATGGGTCTTAAAAGCGGTATTTTGGTGCAATGTACCTTGGGTCACGGCTATCCACTTAACAAGCCTTCGAAATTAACACGAATTAAAGGCCTTACAAACGGCGTGGAAGAAAATGCTATCTGCCCCTTTGATAAGGATTTCAGGGAATATTTGCGTCACAGCTTTAGCGTTGTTGCTTCATATAATCCCGACCACATTATGCTTGATGACGATTTTCGCCTTATTATTCGTCCCGGTAAAGGTTGTGCTTGCGATTTGCATTTGGATGCATTTTATAAGAAAACAGGCATTAAAAAATCAAGGGAAGAAATTTTAGCTTATGTTATGGGTGAAACCGAAGAAGATGCCAAAATGCGCGATGCCTTTGTAGAAACCCAACTTGATTCACTTAGAGAATGTGTTAAATTTATGCGCGCGGGTATTGATGAGGTTAATCCCGCTATTCAAGGCTCTTTTTGTTGCGTTGGTCCTTGTTGCGAAGCGGCAACCGAAATTGCTACAACAATGGCAGGCAAGGGCAATCCCGTTCTTTTGCGCATAAACAACGGCAACTATCATCCCGTTGGTACCAAAGAATTTTCAAATAATTTTTTGCGTGCCGCCGTTCAAATGGCTGTACTTAAAGGTCAAGGTAAGGTAGATAACTTCTTAGCCGAAACCGACACCTGCCCCCAAAACCGTTACAGTACAGGTGCTATGTCACTTCACGCCCACTTTGTTGGAACAATTTTAGAAGGCGTTTCAGGTGCAAAACATTGGATAACACGCGGATTTTTTGAGCCTAAGAGCGGTAGAAAATATCGTGAAGTTCTTGGTAAATACAATAAATTTTATGAGGCTTTGTCTGATATTGTTCCCACCCTTAGTTGGCGTGGTGCAAGAATTCCCGTATCAACAAAACCCGATTATATGTTTAAAGAAAGCACTTCCTACAGCGGATGGGGCGCAAAGGTATTAGAACGACTTGGAATACCTATGTATTTCTCAACCGATAACAACTCCCCTGTCACCTTCTTGGATGGCGGTATGGATTCCCTTTTTACAGATGATGAAATTAAAATAATGCTTGGCGGTACCCTTGTTTTAGATGGCGGAGCCGCAGAAAATCTTTGCAAACGCGGTTTTGCAGATTTGCTTGGCGTTATGGTTAATAAAAATTCAGGCAAAATTGTTTCAGGCGAGTTTTTTGTCAATGACCAAGATAAAGCCGTTACTAGGCAAACCAATTCACGCGAAATTAAGGTTTTGAATGATGAAGTTAAAACCTTAACCTATGCATACCATCTGTCAGGTGGCGTAGAAAAGCAAATTCTTTTCCCCGCAAGTACCCTTTATAAAAACAGTCTTGGCGGAGCTGCCATTGTATTCGGCGGTGATGCCAACACCAAATTCCACTACACAACCGCATTTGGTTTCCTTAACGAAACCAGAAAAAATCAGTTTATTGAGCTTTTAAAGGCTTATGGCGATTTGCCCGTTTACACCCCCGATGATGATGAAATCTACCTGAAAGCGGCAGATATGCCCGACGGAAGTTTATTCTGCGCACTTTTCAATGTTAGCCTTGACCCCGTAGATAACATCCGTTTGTGTTTAGATAAAAAGCCTTCAAAAATCTCTTTCCTAGACCTTGACGGCGAGTTTAAAGAGGTTACCTTTAAAGCCGAAAACGGCGAATATATCCTCGAAAAACGCGCCGATATCATCACCCCCGTTATTTTAAAGGTGGAATATTAAACCCAAATAGGAGAATAAAAATGAAAGAATTTACCCCAATGCTAGTAACCACACTTAAGGGTTACAAACCAAATATGTTGGTTAAGGATATTGTAGCAGGTATTATTGTTGCAATTATTGCCTTGCCCCTTTCCATTGCCCTTGCAATTGCTTCGGGGGTTGGCCCCGAGGAGGGACTTTACACCGCCATTATAGCGGGTGCCCTTATTTCTGTTTTTGGCGGAAGTAAGGTGCAAATTTCGGGTCCCACCGCCGCCTTTGCAACCATTGTTGCGGGTGTTGTTGCCGCAAACGGAATGGAAGGTCTTATACTTGCCACTATACTTGCGGGAATATTTCTTATACTTATGGGAATTTTTAAATTCGGAAGTTTAATTAAATTTATTCCCTACACAATTACAACCGGCTTTACAGCGGGTATTGCAGTTACCATTTTAATAGGTCAGCTTAAGGACTTTTTTGGTGTCAGCTTTGGCGGTAAATCCCCCATTGAGGCACCTGAAAAAATCGCAGTATTTTTTGAAAACATATCCACCCTTAACTGGTGGGCGGTGCTTGTTGGTGTAGTTAGTCTTTTAATACTTATTTTCTGGCCTAAAATCAGCAAAAAAATCCCAGCCTCCCTTATTGCCGTTATTGTTGGTGCGGTTATGGTAGCCCTTTTGCCCGAAAGCACAGGGGTTCAAACCATTAAAACCACCTTTGGTGAGCTTAGCAGTAAATTGCCATCCTTAAATCTTCCTAAAATGGATTTAAAGCTTATAAGAACAGTTCTGCCCGACGCCTTTACAATTGCCGTTTTGGCGGCTATTGAATCTCTGCTTTCCTGCGTGGTTGCAGACGGTATGATAGGCTCCAAGCACCGTTCCAATATGGAGCTTATTGCTCAGGGTATTGGTAATGTTGGTTCTGCACTTTTTGGCGGTATTCCCGCAACGGGTGCTATTGCTAGAACCGCCGCTAACATAAATAATGGCGGTAAAACTCCCATATCGGGTATTGTTCACGCCCTTGTTTTACTACTTATTTTGGTATTCTTAATGCCCTATGCCGCACTTATTCCTATGCCTACAATCGCCGCAATTTTATTTATTGTGGCATATAATATGAGTCAGTGGCGCCCCATTGTGCGACTTGTAAAAACTGCCCCTAAAAGCGATATTTTGGTACTTGCTTTAACCTTTGTTTTAACTGTAGTTTTCGATTTAGTCGTTGCTATTGGCGTTGGTATTGTACTTGCCTGCATTTTGTTTATGAAGCGAATGAGCGAAGAAACCACCATTTACGGCTGGAAATATGAGCAAACCGAGGATGACTCCTATAAGCTAGCCCAGGTGCCAAAGGCTGTGCGAGTGTTTGAAATAAGCGGTCCCTTATTCTTTGGTATGACCGATCGCGTTGCCAACATCACCACCAAAAAATACACAAAATGCCTTATTATCCGTATGCGTAGCGTACCCGCCGTTGACGCCACCGCCCTTAACGCTTTGGAGGATTTGTGTGACAAATGCATAGCAAAGGGTATAACGGTTATTTTCTCTCACCTTAATGAACAACCTATGCAGAGCTTTAAAAAGGCAGGTCTTTATGAAAAAATCGGCGAAGAAAACTTTAAAGCGCATATTGACGAAGCCTTGGAATATGCAAAATCTATTTGCGAAGGAGTAGAATAATTTATGTTTCAGTTATATAAGGATTTAAAGATTTGGTACTGGGTTTTAATAGTAATAATTGCAATTCCCATTGCAGTGTATGGTGCCATTAGCGAAAAAATAGAATTTATACTTTTAGCAATGATAGTGCCCTTCTTTGTTGTCATTGGAGTTTGTATTGTTGCCTCTAAACGCATACAAGAATTAAATAAAATTCGTGAAAACAACTGCAATATAGCGCAGTATTATACCGCTTTGAACGAACTTCGCCTGAATTGTAAAAATGCAAAAAACCTTAACATCCTAAATATGAATATTGCCGTCGCGTTTTTGGATATGGGCAGATATAGTGATGCTTTTAATATTTTAATGGGAATTAATCCAATAACCTTTGGAAAAGGGGCTTTTGGTGTGAAGGGCAGAGGGGTTTATTACAATAATCTTTCCTATGCTTACATCGGTCTTGGAGATTTAGAAAGCGCAGAAAAGGTCCTTGTGAATTTAAAGCAATGTATTGACGACCCTAAGCTTCAAAAAATGGAAAAGGAAAAAAATCTTTTATTTGATATTTACACAAGCAAAAAGGTTATTTTACAGATAGAAACGGGCGATTTTGAAGGCGCCGAGCAAATACTTTTGATGCTGCTTGAAAAATCAAGGTCAAATCTTTGGCAGGTGTGCACGAGCTATTACCTTGCAAGGGTTTATTTACATAAGGGTGACACCGAAAAAGCCAAAAGATACATAGATTTTGCAATGCAGTACGGCGGAGATACGGTTTATAAGTCAGAATTAGCTAAAATGATACAACAAAATTAAATTTTTACCTACAAAATAAAACCGCCGCAAGGAAAATTGCGACGGTTTTTGCTTTCTCTTTTCTACTTCATCAACGTCTGTACGCCCTCTACAAAATCGCCAACGGCACGAAATGCTTTAGAGGTACCCTTGGTTAAGGCGTGCTTTGTGCTTTTACTGTTCATCATCATTTTACCTGCGGTAAGCATTGTTGCGCCTACAATTACTCCCGCGCCCACTCCTTTGAGAAAGCTGCTTGTGGTTTTGTGCATCATAATTTTAATCCCCTTTCTGTTCAATTTTATTTTGACTCAGAAAGGGGATTTTATGCTTTTTAAATATTTAAAATTTATGGATTATTTAACTTATTTTACCAATTAATTTATCCATTACCGAGGGACCGAAATCAATTTTATTGCCCGTTTCGGCGGCTGATTTTTCGTTAAGAGTCGCAACACCCGAAGCCTGCTTTTCGCTGTTGTAAATAAGATAAGGTACGGGATCAGCTACATGGGTTTTAAGGGTTAAAGGTGTGGGATGGTCGGGCATTACCAAAATGCTGTGAGGTGTGCCCTTTAAATAATCCATCATAGGGCCTACCACAAGCTCGTCAATAAGTTCAATGGACTTGATTTTATTCTCTACCTCACCGCGATGACCACATTCGTCGGGGGCTTCCATATGAATATAAACCAAATCGGTGCCATTTTCAAAAAGCTCTATTGCGGCATTCTTTTTGGCGGTAAAATCGGTATCAATATAACCTGTGGCGCCCTTAACCTCAGGCACCGCCATATTAGCGCACTTACCTATTCCGCGAAGAAGGTCAACCGCCGAAACAATACCGCCGCTAATTCCGTTTTTAACCTTGAAATCCTCTAAAGAAGGCTTTCTGCCCTCGCCCCAAAGCCAAATTGAGTTGGCAGGTCGTTTACCGCGTTTAATTCTTTCAAGGTTTACAGGATGGTCCTTTAAAAGGTCGTAGCTTTTTTTCATAAGCTCCAAAAGTGGCTGAGCCGCCTCGGCTGTACTTAAATATTCGCCCACTACCCTACCGCTTATATCGTGGGGAGGAGTCATATTACCAAGCTCTGTGGTACCGTTTGCAATAACAAGACAATGGCGGTAGCTTACACCCGAATAGAATTTATAAATATCGTTACCGAGCTTTTCTTCTATAAACTCAATTATTTTTGCCGCTTCCTCGGTGGAAATATCGTCGGCGCAGTAGTCAACCATAGTTTTATCAGCATAGTTTTCCTCATCCGAAAGGGTTACAAGATTGGTGCGCATTGCAACATCAGTTGGTTTTAAATCTATACCAATGCTAGCCGCCTCTAAAGGGGAACGACCTGTATAACAAACGGCGGGGTCATAGCCCAAAACCGAAAGATTTGCCACATCGCTACCCGGTTTAAGTCCGTCGGCAACGGTTTTACAAAGTCCAACCTCGCCTCTTGCGGCAAGAAAATCTATATTAGGTTTTTTTGCAAGCTCCATAGGAGTTTTGCCACTAAGCTCAGGTACGGGATAATCCGCCATACCGTCTAAAAGTAATACTAAATATTTCATATATAACCTCTTAAAATTAATTTTTAAAATTTATTTTGAAGCAGTAGAGTTGGTAGATGTTACTGCTGTGGGATCGGTGATTTTAACGCTATTCTTTTTATTCACCAAGCAAACCCATGTGTTTCCGGGATTATAATTACAAGTAGAGCCGTCCTCCAAGGTGATTTTGATAGGATTTTTTGTACTGCCCTTGCTCCATTTTATTTTTTGGTAACCGCCGTTGGATACATAGTATCCCTCGCCGCTGCTAAGACCTGTTTTAACTATGTAGCCGTCACTGCTAAGGGAGGTTACTGCGGTTTTAAGCACCAAAATATTTTTAAACTCAAGCTGTTTGCCTGTTTTGTAATCTTTATGCTGAGAAGTTCCGCTGAATTTTTTATAAACCTTTTTGGCGCTGTCATACTCAAATTTTGAAATGTATTGATTAGACATTGTAACGCTTACTGCATCACATCCACCACTTGCGGGAACAATTTCGGCACCCTCTTTAACAAAGTTCTGCCAATTTTCTTTGTTATAGTTAAGCTCGGTACGCCAGTTTTTCTTGGAAAAACCATTCCAAAGCTTTTCGCCTGTAGTATAAAGAGTATGCTCCAAGGCTTTGCCGTTTTTCTCTCTAAAGCTCATACCGTTGAATTTTCCGTGCAAAAGATTAATATTATCTATGCCTGTTTCCTTAACATGAGGGGTTGCGTGGCTGTCATTAATACCTGCGTGAACATATATGGCGTCGTGTCCCATTGCCAAATCAATATAGGAATAACGGGCTGAACGGATTGTGCCTATTTGGTCGGCGGCTTTAATATCCTTAAATACTGCAAGAAGTCGGGTAACACCGCCCTCTGCATAGGCTTCGTAAACAATATCCGCCTGATCTAAGCCCGTTTGAACGCTTTGTGCTGTAGGCTTAAGATTATTAACCATAATAGCAACAGGGCGGTTGTTTACCGAAGCGGGGTCCAAATTTTCTATACCCGTCAGGGGGTTAATTGCAAATTCGGGCTCAGGCTCGGGCTCTGATGATGGTGCAGAAGTTACCTCGGCAGAAGAAATTTCTGAAAGCTGTGCATCCTCCCCCTTACAACCAACAAAAGTGCAAATCATACTTAAAGATATAACAAATAGAATTAATTTTAAAAGTCCTTTTTTCATTTGAAAATCCTCCAAAAATTCTTTACTCTTTTATTATATTACTAACAGTAAGTATTTTCAATATTTTTTAAGAGATTTTTTCAAAAAAATGCTGTTATTTTGGGGTTGTGTATGCTACAATAAATATATATAGTATATTTTGGAGGAGCACAAATGGGTTTTAATGTTATTTTATTTGATTTAGACGGCACACTTACCGACCCTGCAATTGGTATTACTAATTCGGTTGCCTATGCACTTAAGAAAATGGGGATTGCACCACCCGAAAGAAAAGAGCTTTTAAAATTTATAGGTCCACCACTGGCAGGCTCCTTTGAAAAATATTACGGACTTTCAAAAGAAGAGTCCTACAAAGCGGTGGATATTTACCGCGAATATTTTGCGCCCAAGGGGATTTTTGAAAACACCCTTTTTGAAGGTGTACCCGAAATGCTGAGCGACCTTAAAAAATCAAATAAAATAGTTGCTCTTGCTACCTCAAAGCCAACAGTTTTTGCCGAAAAAATATTAAAGCATTTTAATCTATATGATTATTTTGATTTAGTTGTGGGAAGCAATTTAGACGGCACACTTACCGATAAGGCTGAAGTTGTATCGGTTGTGCTTGAGCGTTTGGGTTTGAAAGACACCAAGACTGCCATTATGGTTGGTGACCGAAGCCACGATATTATAGGCGGCACAAAAAATAATTTGACTACCGTTGGAGTAACCTTTGGATACGGAAGCGAAAATGAACTTATGGAAGCAGGAGCAACAAATATAGTTCATTCAGTAATTGAACTTAAAAATTTATTGCTTGGAAATTAAAATTCTTTTAAATTCAACATAATCTTTCAAAAAAATCACCCGACCAAGTTGGTCGGGTGATAAATTTTACTTTAAATTATCGGATTACACAATTAAGCGCGAACCTTTTTTGAAGTGAATACCAAAACAGAAGCAGCGATTGCAAGCATTACAACTACAAATGCAATTGCAGTAGCATCGCCTGTAGCAGGAGAAGTGGTTTCTTCCTTTTCTACATCTTCTTCAATTTTGTCGTCTTCTTTTTCATCTTCAACAACAATCTTGTCACCTGCAACACCGATTACAGCAAGCTTACCATACTCAGCGGTAACTACAAATGCGCCGTCAGCATATACTGCATCTTCAAGGATAATCTCATTACCATCTGCATCTATACCAACAAGAACAAGATTTTCATAAGCAGAAGCAACTGCATTGCTTACAGGAATGGTAAGAGTAATAAGCTTATTAGAATCAACATATTCATTGGTATCGGAATCTAAAAGACTAACAATATAAGCAACTGCAACCTTTTTACCGTCTACAGTGTCAGATTCTTCCTCATCGGGAGCAGCTTCAATGATTTCAGCAGATACATAACCGCTAAAGGGTTCGTCATCAGCAGACTCAATCTTAAAGCCTTCGGATTCCTTTATATCAATATCGCCGGTTTCAGGATCCATAACGATTATGCCAACCTTGTCACCTTCGAGAGTAGCGGTAAGCTTGGGAATAGTTTCGTCTAACTCCTCGCCACACTCACTACAAGTGCCGGTTCTTCTACCTTCCTCGGTGGTGGTAGCTTCTTTCTCAATATTCCATTCTACGGTGTGACCTAAAGCATCAAGAACCTCGATATCACCCACGCCACAACCGTTAATGCAGGGATACTGGATTTCGCCTTCTTCGGTACACTTAGGTTCTATAGTTACAACACCGTTTTCATAATCAAATTCATGACCTAAAGCATCAACAGGACGGGTTTCCTTATGGTTTGCATCGTTAGCGCAAACGCGGGTTTCTTCGCCCTCAACCTCACACTTAGGAGCAGTTGTTTCTACCCAATCACCGTATTTGTGACCTGTAGCGTTAACAGGACGGGTTTCCTTCTTATCGCAATTTTCGTTTACGCACTCGCGGGTTTCTTCACCCTTAACCTCGCACTTAGGAGCAGTAGTTTCTACCCAATCACCGTATTTGTGACCTGTAGCCTTAATGTCCTCTTCCTTGGTTTCGTTACAATCGGTTCTGGTGCACTCAAAGGTCATAGTACCTTTTTCGGTACAAGTAGGCTTTTTAGTTACGGTACCTGCATCCCAAAGATGCTCTAAAGCATCGGTATCTCTGGTTTCTTTGTGGTTTGCATCGTTAGCGCATACACGGGTTTCTTTGCCCTTCTGACCGCACTTAGCATCAGCGGTGCCTTCCCAATTACCCCAAGCGTGACCTGTAGCTTTAATATCCTTAGTTTCCATTACAGTACCACACTCAGTACACTTGTAGGTCATAGTACCTTTTTCAGTACAAGTAGCCTTTTTAGTTACGGTACCTGCATCCTTAATGTGTGAAGTACAAGCTATGGTAAGGTTTGCATCAACACCTGAGCGCTTTTCTGCTGCATAAGAGCCATTTTCAATGCTGGCAGCTTGGTCAACATCAAGGGTAATGGTGGTAGCGCCTATTTTGGCATTATCCTTAACCTTGAAGGTAAGGGTAGCAATACGACCTGTGGCAACATAATCTTCCTCAGCCTCACCAAATGCCCACATAATTTTATAAGGATTTGTAGTATGGTAGGGACTACAAGCAGCGTTGTTGCTTGCGCCATCGGGAGATTCCTTTAACATATTAGTAACAGGTAATCTTGCGCCGTTACACTTGCTTCCATCCTTATGTTTGGAACATACAACCTCTAAAATAGCGTCATCATAACCAACTTCAAGGCCTAATGTATTAAAGCCGTCGTTAGTAGTGATATTAAAATCAACAGTAAAGGTGTCGCCCCTTTTAAGGGTTGTTTTTGATGGCACAGCCTTAACAATAATGTCTTCATCAGCTGCAACTGCAACAACTGAACAAACACTAAAGCAAAGAACTACCGCCAATAAAACGGATAAAAACTTTTTCATTTTTAGCATTTCCTTTCAAAATATAAAAATATTAGGATACACATATATTATAATCCCTAATGTGATTAAAGTCAATAATAAATTTACTGTTTTTTTGAAAAAAATAATAAAAAATATATTTAAAACTTACTCTTGAAGTTTCGAGGTTATAATAGTATAATATAGTATAATAAAGTAAATGCGTAAAGGAGTTTTGTAATGAATAACATTGTTATATACGGCTCACCAAACAAAAACTCCTTTACAATGGAGCTTTTCAAAAAAGTTACGGCAGAAAAATCAGAAGATACCTTTTTTTATGATTGCTTTAAAAAGTCGCCCGTCCCTTGTGACGGTTGCGGTTTTTGCAGGGTGAATGATAACTGTAAGTTTGGCGATTTAACAGAATTTTTTGAAAATTTTAAAAGCGCAAAAGAAGTGTATTTTGTCTTCCCCGTATATAACGGAAGCTTTCCTGCCCCTATGAAGGCACTTATTGACAGATTTCAAATTTTTTATAACGCGAGATTTTTTAAAAATAAGCGTCCTCCCATCGAAGGAACACGAGATGTTACTTTAATTATTACGGCTGGCGGAAAGACCGACCCCCTACCCCTTATAACCGCACAGCTAAAGCCCCTTTTTACCGTATGCGGTTGTGAGCTGAAAAAGGCGTTTATACTTGTTGAAACCGATAAAGAACCAAAGCTTATAACAAAAGATTTTTAACTTTCAGGAGATAGAAATGGCAAAAGAAAACAGTTTTGAAAAATTAGTGCCCGAGGATTTGTTCTTTGGCGGCGATTTAAAGGTGCTTATTTGCTATATGCTAACGGCACTTGGTGAGGCAATTCCCATAGTTGAAACGGCTCAGCTTTTTCATTATGAAGGCATTGCAAATTATTTTGATACACAAACCGCAATTTTTGAGCTTGAAAATGAACAGTATATTGAAAAATGCAAAAAATCTGACGATATGATAGTTATTACACCAAAGGGGCAAATGCTTTCAGACACCCTTAAGGATAGCGTTTCAATATTGCTTAGAGAAAAGGTTTACACCGCAGTTGTTAAAATGCTCGCTCGCTACAAGGCTCAGCGTGACACCGATATTAAAATTGAAGAAAAGAAAAGTGGTTTTTTACTCACCTACTCGGTTATGGGGGGCGAGGAGGAGGTTCTTTCCTTTAGCATAATGCTTCCGAATATGTCCCAAGCAAATCATCTGAAGGAACAAATCCTTAAAAACCCAAAATATTATTGTGACAGTTTTATTGAACTTTTAACCCAAGAACTGCAAGATAATAAGGAGGATAAATAATGTTAAACCTTATAGGAATTGATGTTGGCGGTACAAAATGTGCCGTAACAGCAGGCTTTGCCGAAGAAAATCATTTGGAAATTATTGATAAAAAAGGCTTTGCTACCGATATTTCAAAATCTGCCGACGAAATGATGGAGCAGTTTTATGAAATTTTAGATGAATTTATACCAAAATACGGCGCCGATGTAATTGGTATTTCCTGTGGTGGTCCCTTGGACACTAATACAGGCACCATTGTTTGCCCTCCAAACCTCCCCAACCTTCACGGAGTGAAAATTACAAAGCTTTTTAGTGAGCGTTATAACATTCCCTCATATTTACAAAACGATGCCAACGCTTGCGCCCTTGCTGAATGGCTTTACGGCGCGGGCGAGGAATGTAACAATATGGTGTTTTTAACCTTTGGTACAGGTCTTGGGGCAGGTCTTATTTTGGATGGCAAACTTTATGAAGGTACAAACGGAAACGCAGGTGAGGTTGGCCATATAAGGCTTAGTGAAAACGGCCCTGTTGGATTTGGTAAATTCGGCTCCTTTGAAGGCTTTTGCAGTGGCGGCGGTATCGCTCAGCTTGGCTACACATTAGGTCTTGCGGCATATCAAAGAGGTGAAACTCCCCTTTATTTTAATCCCGACACCGCCCCCGAGGGCATTACTGCTAAATCGGTTGCCATAGCCGCCGAACAACACGGGGATCCTACAGCAATAGAGGTTTACAGACTTTGCGGTGAATATTTAGGCAGAGGCCTTTCAATACTTATTGACCTGCTTAACCCCGAAAAAATTGTTATTGGCAGTATTTTCACTCGCTCCAGAGCAGGACTTTGGGAATCTTGCAAGGAAATAATCGAAAAAGAAGCTCTTGCAGTTTCCTGGAGCTGTTGTGAGGTTGTTCCCGCAAAGCTTTTAGAGGGAATTGGAGATTACGCCGCCTTAACGGTTGGTGTTTACGGACTAAGAAAGGATGGTAAAAACTAATGAATGAACGAGTTGCTATGCTTACAGGAAAATATCCACAGTTATTTTTCTGTGCTAAGGATATTGAAACTGCAATTAAAAAGATAATAACCTGCTACAACAACGGTGGTAAGGTACTGCTTTGCGGTAATGGTGGCAGCGCCGCCGACTGCACCCACATTGTTGGTGAGCTTATGAAGGGCTTTATGAAAAAAAGACCTGTAAAGGCAGAGCAAGCCGAGGCATTAAAGGCAAAAAATCCTTTGGTAGATGATGAGCTTATTGCAAATTTACAGTGTGGGCTTCCTGCCGTTAATCTTTGTGAATCTCAGGCGCTTCTTACTGCATTTTGCAATGATGTTAACCCTGAATATATGTTTGCTCAGCAGGTGTTCGGTCTTGGTAAAAAGGGCGATGTTCTTATTGCACTCAGTACATCAGGCAATGCAAAAAATGTAAATCACGCCGCCCGACTTGCCAGAGCAATGGGCATTTCGGTTATTGGTATGACGGGAGAAAATCATAGCGCTCTTGAAAAAAATTCCAGTGTTTGCATCAAGGTTCCTTCAACCGAAACCTACCAAATTCAAGAACTTCACCTACCCATATATCACGCGATTTGCGATGCGGTAGAGGATGCCTTCTTCCCCGAAGAAAGCGAAAATTCCATTATTGATAAAAATATTAGAATACTTTAAAAGATATGAAAAATGGGTTGTAAAATAATATAGACCTTCCAAAATCTTATAAAATCAGTAACATTAATTAAAATTAATGGGTAAGAAGCGAAAATTTTCACTTCTTACCCATTTTAAATTGTCTGTGACAAAACGCTCAACCTTTGCTATGGCGAATTCGCCATAGCAAAGGTTGATATAGAAGAAAAACAAATTATTTCAAAAAAGATTTACCGTAGAAAAAAAGTGTAAACAATCGTCCCGAACAAACTGTAAATAATCCGTACTTGACAACATTGGTCGTTCCCTACAAGTTTGAAAGGCGTTTCGCCTTTCAAACCCCAATTTATCGGGGTTTTCTTTTTTATAGCCCCATATTCTCATTGATAAGTGCCCTTATCATTTCTAATCTTTTGCTTTCGTTACTATTTTTATATTTTTCTGAACTTTCAAGTTCGAATAGTTTCTTTTCCCATTCTTTGCGTTCATTATCTACAATCTGCTTTATTTCTTTTGGGGATCTTAAAGAGGGATTGGTTTTATTACTGTCTAATAAATTATCAAGTTGTATACCAATTGTATCAAGACGAATTTTTTCGTTATATATTTCAGAAAACGCTTCATATAAAGTCGACAAAAGTGCGTATTCATTATCGTACTGCTTTTTTGAAAACAGTTTTTGAAAACGATTGCTCTCGTCTACACAATAAATTTTTTCAATAACTGTCTCTGAATCACTTTTTTTAGAAAAGTTTTGTGCAAATATGCTGAAAGAATATGTCCACGTGTTTTTACCAACTTCATCTAACTCTGCTCCATATCGCAGATTCAAAGGTAAAAATCCACATTTTTTAAGGTCTTCTAAAGTTGGTTTTATAGTATTTATATAATCATAGTATGCATAAATGCTATGTTCTTCCATAATTTCAGGCACATATTGTGAATGTGGTTGGTGTATAGTACCAACACATAGAATTGCCATATACTTTTCGTACGCTTCATAGGGTGGTGAAATGTTTTTAGGAAGTTTATTGGCTATTTCATCAGTATAAAAATGTGTAAATCCGCATTCATCAATATTCCAAACAGAATCGGCGTACTCATAATTTTTATCACAAGTACGGAAGATAATAATATCACCGGGTTTATGTTTAGGCTTTGCAATTTTGACTTTGGGGATTTTAACCTTGGGTTGCGGAGATTTTAATTGTTTAAGCAATTTATCCATTACTGCCAGTCGCTTTTTAATATCAGAGCCATCCCATTCATCAATGCCTGTATGTGCTTCAAGCAAAGAGATTGCTTTGCTTTTTATCTCATCGGTTAAAATGCCGTGTTTCCATTGCCAATCAGCAAGCGCAAACCAAAAATCAGCATAGTCATTGTCAATAATATCACTTTTTATAATATCGGCATATTCTTTCAAAATCAGTTTTGTGCCTTCTTCAATACCTACTAACGGATATACTTCGTTACACATATCACGCACATCACTTGATGTATCGTTAGAATATAGAGCTGTACCCCAAGAACCCATTTGCTCACCTCGATTTTGCCTTATATTATGGAAAATTTATTGTCAGTTCAGTTTCCTTGTAATCATTGCCGGTTAGATATGTAACAACGGCAATTCCTTCGCCATTTGGTTTTGCTCCTATTACAATGTCTCCTGCAACAGGAGAGCAGTTTGCCAGAATATGTTTCTTATAATACTCTGATTTATCAAATATATTTTGGACAATAACACTATGTTCCCCGTTTTCATAATTTGCATAAAGAACATAATTGCCTTGTGCCATTAAAACATATTGAAAAGTTTCAGATACCTTGCTATTTTCAACATCACAATACACTGCCCAATTAGTTGACTGTCCCGTTCCTGTTTGAACTTTCAAGCCTACAATATATGTATTGACTTGCTCGACAGTTGGTTCATGAGTGGCGTTGTCTTCTGAAAACAAAACATTACCATTTTTATCAACAACTTTATACGTGTATGTTAAATCATCATTTTTCGTGATTGAATACATATCAAGTGGATTATAATATTTATATACATCCCATAAGTCATACCGGCTAATATTTTTGATTGAACCGCAGAACATATCCATATGACCGCAATCGTCTTTATCAAAAATTCCTTCTATGATAACATACTCGCCATTAAATTTTTGTGCTTCTTCGTATGAAATTGCTTTTTCACCAAGCTCAATCCAAATGGAATTTCCAACACCATATTTCAAGTCTTCTTTACTGAGCGAAATGCAATTGCCTTCAAACTCAAGATTACCGACACCGATAACTCTGACCAGTTGACCGTCGTATTTTTCGGGAGTAGCAATCAATTGAATCAAAGTTACGTCTTTTGCATATTGATTAGCAGAGTTTTGCGTTTCGCTATAACCCGATTCTACAAGTTTATCTTGGTATATCTTTATACCAAACAGAACAGCAAAAACAACTGCTAAAGTGATAAGAACGGAAAGAATAATTGTTATTATTTGTTTTTTGTTTTTCACAAAACCACCGCCTTTGTTTTATTATATCATATTTGGTTTCAAAAGTAAATCTTGCGGTATATTTCTCCCAGAAATACAGATAATAAGAACCACACGGTGTTTCCAAACCCAAAATTTTGACACCTGAGCGAACCTTGTTACTCGCGTTCGCTCGTAATATACAACACAATATAATTTAAGGAGAAATGTATATATGAAAGCAACAGGTATTGTTAGAAGAATAGAGGCTCGTATTATTATAACCTCTCAAAATTGTTGCTGAATTAAAATTCAGACAATTTTGGAGAACATAGATACTCGCTTCACTCGTATGAGATAACACAAAAGTCGCTTAAAGCCTTATGAACACTGGGGTTTTTACTGTTTTTTAAAGAAAGAATTTTGACGAAAAACAGCATATTTTGACCTATACATAGCAAAAGCGAGGGGAAAAACACCTCGCTTTGTTGTTTTATATATTTCTGAAATTTTGAATACGGTGGAAAGTGGAATAGTTGGAGTCGTGGAAGTTGTGAGCATTGTTCATTGCGGTTCGGCAAAGATATATGATATCTTCTCCCTCAAATTCGAAATCTACATACTGAAAGCCTATTTTGTCAGGGTTTTGGTTGGAAAAGTCGAGCAAATCGGAAACCACATACCAATTTTCTAAATCATTAGATGCCATTAAAGAAAGTAAATTTCGATTCGTTTTTATGGATTCGTGTAAACGGGAAGCGATGGAATAGTATTTTTTAGAAACAGCATCGTATTTGATCATAAATTTGGATAAATTTGCCGGGAAGGGGATGCAGTGAGAATATGAAAGTTCTGCTTCGTGATCCTGCGTATTAACCTCATACGCCAAAACACATCTGTTGCCTCCAAAACGCATAACATTCAAAAGTCTGTTTTCGGGATCTGCTACGAGCGTTCCCTCAATCGTCATAGTGCAGTAAGGCAGGTGCGACACCTCAGGAGCAAAATTAGGGTTAAATTTACGCGGCGGTGTAAAGCTCCAGTTTTCAGGGATGAGCAAATCGTCATCAACATTGCAGGACATCACCATTGCTGCGTGGCAATATTCTTTATTTGCCCAGGTGCCCCACTCCAAAGTATTATATATTCTTCCGTTGTGGACAAATAGGTTTTGGGGATTCTTATGAATACCATCGTTGCCGTTTTTGCCGTTAGAGCCGCGAAGCA